>CAKZLS010000074.1 GCA_937127205.1 uncultured Rhodospirillales bacterium | reverse complement strand
CCGCGCTCCCCTCATTATCCGCGATGATGACGTCCCATTGGGGCGGCCGGACATGAGAAAAAACCTGCTTCGATAAACCGTCCAACAGCTCCGCCAAACCGTCGGGGCGCTTGTAGGTGCATGCGCAAACCGTAACCCGCATCAGTCTCTGAGGTTCGCCCTTCAACTCGCCGACCTCCGAAGCGTCGCCGGTCTTCACATCCTCATCTGCGTTCATCCGCGATCAATCCACCAGTTCGATATTGATGGTCAGGGTCCGGCGAAATGTATTCGGGTCGGTGCCGGTCATCGGTTGAACCGCGTGCCAAGAATTAAAGGTCTTAATGAAGAAGACCGCCTGGTTCGGCCGGAATTCGTACTTGTGGAGAACATCGACCTCGTCGAAATCGAGACCCCAGTCGCCGATCATGTTGAAGGACTTGGTTGGGTCCTTGGGAAACACCATGTCCGTCGCCCCGCCGCATGCCGGATCCCATTCGCCGTCCTCGAGGATGGAGACCACCATGGAGACGATCTTCTGCTCCACATCGGTGTGCGGTTTGATGTTTCCGCCCATGGCCGGGATCGCCGAAAACTCGAACCGGGGCTTGAACAGGATATCGCGCTCAGGCAGGCGCCCGCGCTTGAGATCCTTCTTGACCCACCGCTTCAGACGCTTTGGCAGCGACCTCTCCTGAGTAACCAGACCCAGGTTGAGGTTGTTGTCATCCAGCATGCGGAAAACATCTTTGACGAACATACCCTCGATGTACGCCATGAACTCCTTCCACACGGCGTTTTCGTTCAGGTGGTTCCAATACTGTTTGGCGTTCCGCGTCTCCGACAGAGCATATTTGTGACCGACGGTCGGCATGTATTCGAACAGCTCCAGCGGTGGAAAGCTGGCTACGAGCTGTTTATAGAACGCCTCGTCCAAAATCGGTTTGGCAACCCCGATCGGATAGGGAACGTATGTGAAGTCAAGATTGTCGAAATTGAACATAAGAAGCGGTCCTAACCGACACGGACGTAGTGATACATGGGATCCACGTCGTGGCCCGGCGCCACGTACCGAATGTTGATCCCGGCGCGTCGCTTGTCCGACGCATTCGGCCCGCTGGCGTGCAACAGCCAAGAGTGCATGAGATAAAATTCACCGGCCTTGGCCTCAAGGATGGGGGCGCGGTCCAGATCGAAGGCGGCGAGCGCACCGCTCTCCTCTATTCCCGTATTGATGCTGTCGTGCCAATCGCCGAACAGTTCCGTGTGCGTGCCGGGTAGGATCTTGACGGCGCCGTTGGACCGGTTCGCCCCGTCCAGTGCGAACCATACGGTAACAGACGGCACCGGCTGGCCGTCGGGCAGGTATCCGCCGTTGGACTGGCCCACGTCCTGGTGCCAGGGCGCAGCCACCGTGCTGTGCGGCTGTTTGATCCACGGACGGCTCTTGAACAACAGCGCGCCGTCGGAGTGGAGGACCTGTTTGACCCGGTCCACGATGGATGGATCGGAAAATACCTCGAGGGCCGTTGGATCGCTTAGGTGAAAGTCGGCCCGGCCGTGTTTCGGCACCGTAAGCCGCTCCAACGCATCGCTCTCGCAGGTGAAGGGGCCCACATAGCCATGTTCCTCATAGAAAGCGACCTGTTCCGGGGTCAGCTGGAAATGCCGGCTGTCCTCGTGGCGCAGTGCGAGGGCGCCGGCACTCTGCCACGTATGCGGGCGCTCCCAGAACGCGTCTTGTCGTCCGCCGTAGTAATCCGAGAGCACACCGTCGATCAGCTTGGAGGTTTGCAGCCCCGACTCGCCGGCGGCCGGGCAAGCGGCTCCGTCGAGAATAGCTGCAACAACGGACCCAACCAGCGGTTCGTGCTGATAGGGGATGGACGAAAACTCGAAGCGCTCGGTCACCGTCCGCAAGCGGGTTTTCTTGGCCTTGCCGGCGATCCGCCGGGCGGTGTTCTTGACCTTCTGGCGCGACAGAATGGAGTCGGAGCCGTCGTCCTGCTCGTAGCGTTCGAGCGTGCAGGGAGATTGGTAATTGTTGCAGGACAGTTGGATCTTGCCGTCGCGGCCCTCGATTTCCATGAGGTCGCCGCCCTTGGTCGCGAGGAAGTTCCACGACGCTGTGCCGATCACCCGCTGCCGTGTCTGAAACACCAGGGAAACCGAGTCCTCGGTATCGTGGGTCCGCGAAAAGTTCGCCGCCTCGCCGCCAATCAGGTCCAGCGGCCCGAACCAGAAGTCGAGCAGGTCGAGAACGTGCCCGCCGATATCGTAGAAAATGCCGCCGCCCGAAAGCCGAGGATTGAACTTCCACGGCTTCGTCTTGCCCGGACCGCTGCACCTGTAATGCACGGCGACGATGGGTCCCAACTGCCCCGATCCGAGGATTTCCTTGACCTTGAGAAATTTGGGCAGGAACCGGCGATAGTAGGACACGAAAAGCGGGACATCCCGGATTGCGAATGCTTCGGTCATCTCCCCGCATTCGACCGATGACCGGCCGATGGGTTTTTCCACCAGGCACGGCTTGCCGGCGGCACAGACACGAAGCGCATAATCGAGGTGGGTCGCCGGTGGCGAGGCGATGTAAACCGCATCCACGTCGGGACGGTTGATCAATTCGTCGGCGTCCGTGGTCCAGTGTGCCACGCCATGCTTAGTGGCGAAGGCTTCGGCCAAATCCGCCGACCGGCGCATGACCGCGGTCAACTCGCTGCGATCCGCACGCTGAAACGCCGGGCCGCTCTTACGCTCGACGACGTCGCCGCATCCGATTATTCCCCATCGCACCCGTCCGCTCATCTCAATGACCTCGATCCTTACTCTGGGCTAACTGGCCTGGGCTGCTTGTCCGGGTCCGTAGAGGTCATGGAGATGACGCACCCTCGCATCGATTCCCGCATTGGGATTGCGGAGCGAGCCGGCGTCGACCTTGAAGTGCGAGGCCACCAACCGCTGACCGGAGACGATCTGGTGGGAGACGACGCGGCTGTCGCACAGCCAAACGTCGCCTTGCTCCAACTCAACCACGTGCCGATCATGTCCGTCTCGGCCCGCGCGTTCCATGCCGCCAAACGCCAACAGGTTGAGTTTGTAGCAGAATTCGTTGCCGCTGAGGTCGCGAAGTTCGCCCAGATGTCCCGACTCGTAGTAGCGTTTTGTCAGTTCGTCGAGGCGATGGCTTACATTCCAGATGCGCGGCTTGTCGTCGATGTTGATGAAAATCCGAACGTATTGGAAATCCTCATTGCTGCCGAAGCTATCGAGGTGAAGATCTTCAGGACCTGTATGGGTAAAGCGCCACGAGACATCCCATTCGAGGAAATCATAGGTGGAGAACAGGGTTTTGCCAAACTCCCTTACCTGAGCGTTGACCGATTGCACTTCCCGGCGAACCTTGAGATAGAACGCCGGATTGATGCCGAAGGTGGCCAGGAAGGCTTGCGCATCGGCCAGCCGGTAAAGCTTCGGCTGAAGGAAGAACCGGTCCGTCAGCTTCTTGAAGCGCCGGCCCTCGGGGATCGTGACCAGGTTGAGCAGATCGTAGTCGATCTTGAAGGGCGTATTCTCCAGCAGAATCACTTTCCCGGACTCGTAGTGATTGATCAGTGTCTCGCGGAATTCCGGCAGATTGCCCGTCGATTCGCGCCAGTCCATCCGCTCGAAGTAATTGTCCACGTTCGGGCTTAATTCAATGCGGGCCATGTTTCCAATCCAAATTCCTAATGCTGATTCCAGCCGGTCAATGCGCGCAGCTTCCTCTTGGAAGCCCTTCGAAGCCGCTTCAATGGAGACACCGCGCTGTCGCCGGCGGGGAGGTCCTCGCCGCCGACGCGGGTCTCTTTTCCGAGTTCCTGGCACAATCGAAGAAAGTCGTTCTCCGGACTGTCCAGGGAGAGAAACGGCGTCATGCTCACCATCGCGACGCCGCGCTCATGAAGCGCGGCGCGCACCTCCGCCAACCCCTCATAGTATTGCCGGTAGCGGTGATTCGGATCAACGCCCTTCCAGCGCGTGTGCTGTTGATGTGCATGGTGGCTGTCGAACAGCGCGGTGTTGTCGCAGCCCACCAGAATGACGGTCTTGGCGCCCAGATTGGCGGCAAGATTGCACGCGGTCTGAGAAATGGACGACCATTGGTACAGGCAGTCTCCCGTCGGCCTCCGAACCCAGTCGACGATGCGCCCGGCGTCGTTGGGCTCGTCCGGCGGCTGGCTGTTGGGCTGCCCCTCCGATTCGAAATAATAGAACTGGGATTGCACCCGTTCGAACTGCTCGGGCGAGAGCAGCCGGCGGGTCTTGCGGTGCTTGGTGATCCAGGTAATCTCCGGGTGCGGCTGCTCGCCGTCCATGCATTCGGGCATGTTGAGATCGGGGTGAATGGTCACGCCATACTGCGTGGGCACCACTTTCCAGGCCATGTTGCAGCCGATAACCGTTTTACCCGTAAAGACTTCCGGTGGGAACACCCGCAAACTGGGCCCCGTCCCAACGACAAAGATGTCCTCGCCCTGGTGTCGGCCATAAAGGTCCGAAACCATGCGCAGCGTAGTGTCCGATTCGGCCGGTCGATCCATGATTGCTCAGTCATCCATGCGTCCCATGGCCCTTCACAAACGGCGGCAGCCTGCCATGCGTGGCGACACTTTTACAAAGTCGTTTCGCAATGAGACGGACCCGGTGTATAAAACTACTATCGCGCGGTGTAAAGACGATCGCAGTTTCGCCGAGGAAAGGCTGCGATTGCCCATAGGTTGCTTGACTGTGGCTGATGTTAGCGCGTAACAACAGAATTTTCGGTAGGGAAAGGGCACCATGACGGCCTGTGTTTTCATTCAAGCCAATCATCGTCAGATGCTCGGCGCGCTTGTTTCGCAGCACTCGCTGCGTCGCGCATCCAAGCACAACGATGCCTTTGACGTGCGGATCATGGACCACGGCACTCACGGTTTTTTCAGCGAGAAGGAAGGCCAACCCTATCTGCGGGGCGGCTCCCAAACGACCTGGCGCAACGATGATCTGCAGTCGTTCACGCCGCTCCGCTTTATGCCGCCGGAGTTGATGGGCTATTCTGGGCGCGCCGTGGTGATCGATCCCGATGTCTTCGCTCTTGCCGACATTTACGACTTGTTATCGCGCGACATGGAAGGCAAGGCGGTGATGTGCCGCCGGGCGCCTGAAACGGGGAACAAGACCAAGGCGACGGAAGGCGGTCTTCCCACCAGCGTCATGCTGCTCGATTGCGCCAAGCTGACGCACTGGCGGTGTGAGAACGATTTCAACGAGCTGTTCGCGTTCAAGCGCGATTATGCGGAGTGGATGTCACTGAAGCTGGAAGCACCCGAGACCATCGGCCTGTTCGAAGACGAATGGAACGACTTCGACACCTTAACGCCGGACACCAAGCTTCTGCACACCACCAAGCGCCGGACTCAGCCCTGGAAGACGGGGTTACCGTTCGAATTCACCGTGCCTGAAAACGCCAAGAAGAAAAACAACAAGCGTGAGAAATCGCCGGTCCGCCGCTGGTTCATCCAGGCGCGGCGCTCCGTCTTCGGTGGTGGCGGCAAAGGGCATTACGAGCCGCACCGCGACCCCAACCAGGAGCGCTTTTTCTTCGGGCTGCTGCGCGAGTGCATCGACAATGGCTTGGTGAGCGAAGACCTGGTTCGCGAAGAGATGAGCAAGAACCACATCCGGCATGACGCCTTCGAGGTGTTGCAGCAAACACCGCCGCTCGCCGCTTGATCTCTCCCGGCCAACGGGGCGAGCCACCGGCCCGATAGGAAAAATAATTTGATGAGAACCTTCGCTGCCGTCACCACGTGTCATGAAGGCGGCTACAACACCTA
>CAKZLS010000073.1 GCA_937127205.1 uncultured Rhodospirillales bacterium | reverse complement strand
CGTCATCTTCGGGTCGGCGCTGATCATGAGGTCGATGGGATCGCCCGGCATCAGCCACATGAGCCCGTAGATCACAAATGACATGATCGCCAGAACCAAAATGGACTGCAGCAGGCGCTCGGCGAGATAGCGGCTCATGGGGCGCGGTTTACCCGTCCCGCCATGTCTCGATCCACAGTGTGCTGGGATACTGGTGGCCGGTGGGGGTTACGCCCTTCAGCCATTTCGGCAGAATGTAAGGATTGGCACGAAAATAGAGTGGAATGGCGGGAAGCTCCGCCGCATAGATATGCTGCAGCCGGCGCCACAACTCCGCGCGTTTATCGCGATCCAGCTCCACCTCGATCTGCTCGATCAGTTCATCGACCTCGGCGTTGCGGAAACCGGTGTTGTTCTGGCCGGCCCAATTGTTTTCGGCCGTGGGGATGTGGTCCGAATGCAACGTGGTGCGCGGCACGCTTTCGGGGGCGCTGATCCAGGCGAACATGGCCATAGCCGGAAATTGCCGCTTGCGCACCGTTTCCCCGAAAAATACTCGGGCCGGCTGGTTGCGGACGCGAACGTCGATGCCAAGTTGTTTCCACTGGCTTTGCAGGACCTGCTGTACCAATTCGCGGCTGCGGTTCCCTGCCGTCGTCATGATCTCTAGCCGCAGGGGGACACCGGCCGCGTTGTGGCGGATACCGCGTTTCATGCTATTCCAGCCGGCCTCGTCCAACAAGGCGGCAGCCTTTTCCGGGTCGTAGGGATAGCGCGGGCCATCGTCTACATAAACCCAATCCAGCGGATTGACGTTGGTGTTGGCCACGGGCTGGCGGCCGCCGAACAACTTCTCGCTGATGGCCTCCCGGTCCAGGGCAAGGACGAGGGCCTGGCGCACCCGTTGGTCCCTTAGGATCGGGTTGTCGAGATTGATATCGATGTGCTCGTAGGCCAAGCCGGGTTTGTAGAAAATGGTGTATCGATCGCCGTGGCGCTGTTCGAAAGTAAGCGCCTGATCAATGGTCAGCCCCAACTCTCCGGCGATCATATCGATGGCACCGGACAGCAGATTGGCTTCCAGTGCCGCGGTATTCTCGATCACCCGAACGACGACGCGCTTGAATGCCGGTGTTTCACCCCACCAAAGGGGGTTGGCGGTGAGCGTCACATGAGATCCGGGAACCACTTCGCTGATGATATATGGCCCGAAATAGAGGCCGGGGTTAGTGGTGTCGGTTTCATAGAGACTACGGTTGCGGTATGCCTCCGCATCGGCGAATGCCGCTTCCTCGAGATGCACCGGCAATAATTCAAACGAGTTGATGGCGTTGTATTCGAAGGTGAGTTTGTCGAAGTGCAGCGTGAAGGTCTTATCGTCCTTCACGTCGATCTTGTAGAGGCTTCGGTAAAACTCTTTAGGGATGACACCGCTCTTGGGATGTTTGCCGACCTCCCATGTGAAGGTTACGTCGCGGGTGGTGATAGGCGTTCCGTCGCCCCAAGTGGCATCCGGACGGATGGTGTAGGTTACGGCGATACCGTCTTTGCCGTCAGGGGTTTTTTCCGGCACCGCCAGACCATGTTCGATTGTCGGCAATTCAGTACATAGCATGCACATCAACTGCCAGTCGGGGTCGTAAGTGGTAAACGGTCGTCGTGCCATGGCCAGCACGTAGGATTTAGCCAGCATGGAATCGATATTGGGGTTGAAGGTGGACGGGAACTGCGTGATCCCGATGACCAGTTCGTCCTTTCCGGCTCGGGCTGGGACGACCGACAGCGCCGTAAACATCAAAAATAAAACCAGCACCGCCACCTTGCGCATGCTAACCTCCCGTCCATGTGACTGGACGGGAGGTTAGCACGAAGGTTGGCCTAGGAGCGATGCCGTCTCTGCATGAGAGCGAGCTTACTGTTGACCCGAACCGGATCCCTGGCCGTTTCCGGATATTCCCTTGCGCTTGGCCCTCATCTCCTTGTAGGCCTTCTGGGCTTCTTCTTTGGTGACTTCGCCGTTGCCGTCCTGATCCATCATATTGAATCGTTCGGCGGAGCGGGCCATGAATTCGTCCTGAGTGATTTTGCCGTCACCGTTGGTATCAACTCGGTCGAACATTTTTGCGCCGCGTTGTGCGCCCTTGTTGCCCGCTTCGGCCGTGTACATCGTGGCGACGCCGGTTGCGAGCAGGGCGGCTATGGCGGTGGCGAGCAGTGCTGTGCGTTTCATGACTAGTTTCCCTAATTTCGTGGTTGCCGGAGCATCTGAACTCCGCGTCTGATGGCGATCAAATGTAGTGCCATCAGATTGCTGGATGATTTCGGGGGAGGAGGGAATTGTAACCGAGTGTTTCAAAAACGTAGCCTGAAGCAAATCGTTACCACATTTCCGACGCGGTAAGCGGGCGAGCGCTTATAATCCCGCGCCATGGATAATTCGCCGCATGTTCTGATCGTCGACGATGACCGCGAAATTCGCGACTTGCTGTCGCGGTTCTTAGCAAAGAACGGCTACCGGGCGACAGCCGCCGCCGATGGCCGCGAGATGCTGGACTTCTCGATGGGCTGGGGGTGCGATTCCTGCTGGTTGGCGATGACTTCCGTTTCGGCCATAACCGCACGGGCGACTATGCTCTGCTCGAACGTGTCGGCGCCGAGCTTCCGCCCGAGCACGGCTTCGAAGTCGCC
>CAKZLS010000072.1 GCA_937127205.1 uncultured Rhodospirillales bacterium | reverse complement strand
ATGTTGATTGAACCGGAACCATCGGGATGAGCCTTTTACAGCATTACCACACAGCACGCAGCCAAAGCCGCATCTTTGACGGACCATCCTGCGGATATCGCTTGGGATGGTGCGAGACAGGCCGTGCTTGTTAGTCGTCATCTTGCCCCCCGTGCTCATCTTACCGGAATCAAAAACACCTTCTCTATATCCACTACACTGCGATCCGACACGTCGGGAATTGGCTATAGCCGGGCATGCCGGCCCGATGCCAGCCACGGCGGCAATACCCTCAGCTGCGGACCATCACTCAGGG
The DNA here is from genome assembly GCA_937127205.1 of uncultured Rhodospirillales bacterium. Taxonomy (GTDB): domain Bacteria; phylum Pseudomonadota; class Alphaproteobacteria; order Rhodospirillales; family Defluviicoccaceae; genus CAKZLS01. The sequence continues at coordinate 9,977 of CAKZLS010000072.1, read as the reverse complement.
TGACGGGAACCGTCACCGATGACAGATTTCCACCATTTGTCTGCGACCCATCGGCTGTACAGTGCTACGATAAGCGCGTGGTTTAGAAGTTTCTTGGCCTACGCTTTCCTTAAAGAAGGCCGGGTTTGCCCTCCTGCCAACGGTCCAGTTCGGTGGTCAGAAGATCGGCGTGCTCGCGTTCCTCGGCGGCCAGTTCCTGGTAAAGCTGGCGTTCGGACGAGCCCGCGGGCGCTTGGTCGCACTTTTCGCCGAAGAAGGCGGCGGCGCGTTCCTCGCAGGCGATGGCGATGCGGAACAAGTTGGTCGGGTCGTCGGGATGGCTCTCGATGCCGGCGAAGATGGCGGCCCGCTCCACCCCCGACAGCGCCGACGACTCCGGCGGCTCGGCATGGTAGCGGCGCGACAGCGTATCCATGTGCTCCTCCTCCATGTCGGCGAATTTCGCGAACAGGGAGCGAAGCGCGGGTTCCTTCGCCTCTTTCGACGCCTGGGCATAAAAGGCGTGGCCGCCAAGCTCGATTTCGAAGGCGATGCGAACCGCGTTCATGTCTTCCGCGCCGTCGATCTCGCGCTCGCCTAGGGTCTCCAGCGTGCCGTTGCACAAGGGACACATGCCATAAGGGAACGCAAAACCTTCGCTAACCTTGCCGCAGTCGCGGCAGCGCCATTCCAGCGTTTCGGTGCCGCAGCAGATGTATTCCTCGGGACCATCAAGGGGTTCGCGGCATTTCGGACAGAGCATGGATCGGTTCTCCTGTTAGACGGTCTCGGCGGTCGTGGTTTCAGCGGCGGCGGCGGTGTCGGCGGTAAGCGGCGCCGTTGGCACGAAGGTTTCGACGGCATCGGGCGTCACCGGCCACCGTCGCTTGCCATCGGAGAGGTAGGTGGCGATGGCCTTGGCCGCGCGCCGGCCGGCCCCCATGGCGAGGATCACCGTGGCGCCGCCGCTGACAATGTCGCCGCCGGCGAATACGCCGGGAATGTTGGTGGCCTGGGTGTCGTTGCAGGCGACGATGTTGCCCCACTTGTTCAGCGTCAGGTCCGGTGTCGCCTGGCCGATGATGGGATTGGCCTGGGTGCCCAGCGCATAGATAACGGTATCGCAATCGAGATCCACCGTCTCGTCCAGCGGCTCCGGCCGCCTGCGTCCCCGGTCATCGGGCTCGCCGAGCGTCATTTTCTGTACCTTCATGCCGCGGACGTTGCCGTCATCGTCGGTGTAAATCTCCGCCGGCGAATGAAGGAAGAAGAAGTCGACGCCCTCTTCCTTGGCGTGGCGAAGTTCCTCGATGCGGGCTGGGGCCTCGGCCTCCGTGCGGCGGTAGACGCAGCGAACGGTGGGCACGCCAAGACGCTTGGCGACCCGCAGGCAGTCCATGGCGGTGTTGCCGGCGCCGATAACGACGACGCTCTCGCCGATACCGATGGGCGTGTCCAGATAAGGAAACTTGTCGCCGCCCATGAGGTTGACGCGGGTCAGGAATTCGTTTGCGGAGTACACCTGTCCGGCGAACTCGCCCGGAATGCCGAGGAAGGACGGCGCACCGGCACCGGCGCCGACGAACACCGAGTCGAAGCCCTTGCCGTTCATCAGCTGCGGGATGGTGAAAGTCTTGCCCACCACCTTATTGGTCTCGAACTTGACGCCCATGTCCGTTAGCCGTTTCACCTCGCGTTCGATGATGTCGCGCGGCAGCCGGAACGATGGGATGCCGTAGCGCAGCACGCCGCCGACCACGTGCAGGGCCTCGAACACGGTGACGTCGGCGCCGAGGCGGACCAGGTCGGCGGCCGCCGCCAGACCGGCGGGACCCGAGCCCACGATGGCCACGTTGCCCAATGACTTCTCGAATACGGGCGGGGCGACCTTGGCCGGACGGGCATGGTCGCCGACGAACCGCTCCAGCCGGCCGATGGCCACGGACTCCATCTTGCGACTGATGATGCACTGGCTTTCGCACTGGGTTTCCTGAGGGCATACGCGACCGCAGATAGACGGGAACAAGTTGGACTCGTTGATCACCTCCAGGGCGCCGTCAAGGTCGCGCACGATCAGGTGACGAATGAACCGCGGGATGTCGATGGAGACCGGACAACCGGAAATGCACTTGGGATTCTTGCACTGAATGCAGCGCTCCGCTTCCTCCAGCGCGTCCTGCAGGCCGTAACCGAGGTTGACTTCCTTGAAGTTGGCGGCGCGCTCGACGGCGTCACGCTCCGGCATGCCGATCTGGGTGGGGCGCAACTCCGTCATCTTCTTGTAGCCGCGCTTCTCATCCTCGAAGAGGGTCTTCTCCAGGTTGCAGACGTGGGCGTAGTCGGTGTTGGCCTTCTCCTCCGGCGCCTTGAACCGCTTCTGGCGGGCTATCAACTCCTTGAAGTCCACCTGATGGCCATCGAAGTCGGGCCCATCCACGCACGCGAAGCGGACCTCGCCGTCGACGGTGACCCGGCACGATCCGCACATGCCGGTGCCGTCCACCATGATGGCGTTTAGCGACACCATGGTCTTGGCGCCGAAGGGCCGCGTGGTCTCGACGCAGGCATTCATCATCGGCAGCGGCCCAATGGCGATCACCAGATCCGGCGGATCGGTTTCGAGAATGCTCTTCAACGCCTCGGTGACGAAGCCGGGCCGGCCATAGCTGCCGTCGTCGGTGCAGACCACGAGGTCGTCGCAATAAGCCTGGAAGCGATCCTCCCAGAACACCAGGTCCTTGTTTCTGAAGCCGATGATACCGGTGGTGCGGTTTCCGGCCTCGCGGAAGGCGCGAAGCTGCGGGTAGACGGGCGCGACGCCGAGACCGCCGCCCACCAGCACCACGTGGCCCACCCGCTCCACGTGCTGCGGCAACCCCAGCGGTCCGACGAAGTCGGCGAAGGTGTCTCCGGTCTTGTAGCGATCGCGCATCTCGCGCGTGGTCTTGCCCAACGCCTGGATGACCAGTGTGACGGTGCCCTTTACAGGGTCGAAATCGGCCACGGTCAGCGGGATCCGTTCGCTCGTTTCGTGCAGGCGGATCATTACGAAGTGTCCCGGCTCGGCCGACTGCGCCACGTCCGGCGCCAGCACCTCCCACAAAAAAGTGGTATCGGAAAACGCTTCGCGGCGGATGATGGTGTACATGGGAGAATATCTCCTTGTCCGTCTGGTCGTTCGATTGGGTCTTAGGAGTCAGCTGTCGGCGCGACACCTCGAATGTCGCCCAGCGGCACCATGGTTTGACCGCCGCCACCGCCGGAGGGTTTGGCTTGGTGAAACACTTTGAACACCTTCTCGGTGCGGGCGTCGGAGGTGACGAAATCCTGGTAGGCGCCGGCGAGGAAGACCGAAAAGGTCTCCTGCAGGCGCTGGTCATCCATGGTTTCCAGGTCCGCCTCGGCGAGGCGATCGTGCAACCGCTGTAGAATATGCAAGCGATTGACGTCGATCACGCGCTGCTCATAGGCGATGGAAAAGTGGTCGAGAAAGTCTTCCGCGGTTTCTAGGGATTTAAGGGTTTCGAGCAATTCGGTCATGACACCTCGCGGGGCAAGAGGCGGGTTTTGGCATAGATGGATTTGAGGAGTGCGGGTTTGGGTGCGCGCTTGGTGCTGATCGCGTGATCGCGAACCATTTCGAGCACGGCGCCCGCCTGATGGGGGTGCAGCGGCAGACCGAGTGTATCGAACACGTGCGACACCGAAGCGGCGCCGGAATGCTTACCAAGCTGCACCCGGTGCTCGCGTCCGAGATCGCGAGGGTCCAGCGGCTGATAGTTCATTCGGTCGCGCAATAGTCCATGGACGTGGATGCCGGCTTCGTGGGTGAATACGGCGTCGCCGACGATGCTTTTGTTTGGCGGAACGGGGCGGCCGGACGCACGGGCGACCAGCTTGGATACGGTCCCCAATTGCCGCCGATCGATGCCCGTATCCAGTCCGTAGAGATGCGACAAAGCGACCACGGCCTCCTCGAGCGGCGCGTTGCCGGCGCGTTCACCGAGACCGTTCACGGTTGTGTTCACATGGGTGGCGCCGGCCTTGAGCGCCGCCAGCGAATTCGCCGTCGCCAGACCAAGATCGTCATGGGAATGGATCTCGAGCTCAATGGATGTGCACGTCCGCAGAAAGGCGATGGCTTCGAATGTTTTAAACGGGTCGAGCACGCCGAGCGTGTCGGCGAAGCGGAATCGCCGCGCACCAAGCCGGTCGATGGCATCGATGACCTGGAGGATGTGGCCGAGATCGGCACGCGAAGCGTCTTCGCCGCCCACGGCCACATCGAGACCGCAGTCGAGCGCATAGCCCACCATTCGCCGGGTATGGTCAATTGCCCAAGAGCGGTCCTGAGCGAACTTTCCCCGCAGCATCTGATCGGAGACCGGCAGCGAGAGGTTAACCGCCGTCAGACCGCACGCGGTGGCAGCGTCTATGTCGGCGGCGCTCATCCGGCACCAGCCGATGAGTTTGCAGCTGAGACCGGCATCGACGACGGCGCGAATGCAGTCGCGCTCTTGCTCGCCCATGGCCGGGATGCCCACCTCCAGCTCGCGGACGCCGGCGCGGCACAGCGCCGTTGCGATGGCGACCTTCTCGGCCCGCGTGAATGCGACACCGGCGGTCTGTTCGCCGTCCCGCAGCGTGGTGTCGTTGATGACCGGAGGCAGCTTTGTCGGCACAGTCATGATGTTACGTCCAAATCACGAATGCTCGGGCAAATCACGCATACTCGGGCTCGAAGGCCATCTTGGCCGGCGCGCCCTCGGACCAGAACGGCGACATCTCGCGCAACCGTTTGATGATGGGCGGCAGGACCGCCAGGACATGATCGATCTGTTCGGCGGTGTTGTCGCGCGACAGCGAGAAGCGGATGGAACCGTGGGCGGCGGTGAACGGAATGTCCATGGCGCGCATCACGTGCGACGGCTCCAGCGATCCCGACGTGCAGGCCGAGCCGGACGACGCCGCGACCCCCTCGCGGTTGAGGTGGAGCAGGATGGCCTCACCCTCGATGAATTCGAAGGCGATGTTGGAGGTATTGGGCAACCGGCCCATGGCATCGCCGGTGACGAAGCAGTTGCCGACGCTCTCGACGATCCCTTTCTCCAGCCGGTCGCGGAGTCCGCGGACGCGTGTGTTCTCGTCGGTCAGATGAGCCAGCGCCAATTCGCAGGCCTTGCCCAGGCCGATGATGCCAGTGGTGTTTTCGGTGCCGGCCCGGCGTTCGCGTTCCTGATGGCCGCCGCGCAGGAGCGGGCGAAAGCGGGTGCCCCGGCGCACGTAAAGCGCGCCCGTGCCCTTTGGTGCATGAAGCTTATGTCCCGAAAGCGACAGCATGTCGATCACGGAGCTTTTCAAGTCTATGGGCACCTTGCCCACGGCCTGCACGGCGTCCGTGTGAAACACGATCCCGAAGGTTTTCGCCAGTTTGGCGAGCTGCTCGACGGGAAAGAGGTTTCCGGTTTCGTTGTTGGCCCACATGATGGATGCCACGGCTACATTGGTCGACAGCGCCGCAACATAAGCGTCGATATCCAGCCGCCCCCGGCGGTCGACGGGGATCACGTGAAGGCGGTACCCCTCGTGCTCTTCCAGGTGACGGCAGAGCGAGAGGACGGCTGGATGCTCGACGGCGCTGGTGATGATTTCCCGCCGATCAGGCAGGGTGCGAAGCGCCGACATGATGGCGGCGTTGTCGGATTCCGTACCGCACGAGGTAAACACGATCTCATGGTCGAATTCCGCGCCCAACAGTGCCTGAACCTGCCCGCGCGCCTCGCGGATGTTCCGCCCGACACTGTCGCCGAAGGAATGCATCGAAGACGGGTTGCCGAATTTCTCGGTGAAGAACGGTAGCATGGCGTCCACCACCAACGGATCGACCCGCGTGGTGGCGTTGTTGTCGAGGTATATTCCGTCCATGGTCTTGTCCTTTATCTTTAATGCCCGGCAGCCAACATGGCGTAGGTTACGCCAGCATGTTGGCTGCGGTTTCGGGGACGACGCGTACTGACCGGCCGAATGACGGCACCAGTTTCTCGCGGAGTCCATGCAGGGTCGCCGATGACATCTCACAGTTGGCGCAGGTGCCGTATAGCTTCACTGTCACCAGGTCATCGGACACGTCCACCAGCTTGAGATCGCCACCGTCGTGAATGAACACCGGGCGCAACTCGTCGATCGCCTTCTGGACGACGAGAATGCGCTCCACCATACTCATCGCAGCGGTGTCGGGCTCAGACTCTTCCACGGGTTCCGCGATCACCGGCGTCGACGTCCCGGCCGCGAACGCGGCGTCTGCGGCTAACGCGCCCTCGGCCACCATGCTGGCGTTCACGCTGGCGAGCACGCCCTCGATCTTTTCGTGGCAGGTAGCGCAGCTTCCGCCCGCCTTGGTGTAGGCCACGACCTGCGGCAACGAGGTGAGCGCGTTGTTGCGGATGGTGCGCTCCAGCATACCCTCGGCGATGCCGAAGCATTTGCAGATCAGCGCGCCTTCCTCATGATCGTCTTCTTCCAGGGCCTCGCCTTTGTAATTGGCGATGGCGGCACGCAACGCCTCGGCGCCCATCACCGAGCAATGCATCTTCTCCATGGGCAGACCTTCGAGATAGTCGGCGATATCCTGATTGGACACCGCCAACGCCTCGTCCGGCGTCTTGCCGATGATTAGTTCGGTCAGCGCCGAAGACGACGCGATGGCGGAGCCGCAGCCGAACGTTTCAAACGTCGCCGCCTCGATCCGGTCGGTCGCTTCGTCGACCCGTACCATCAGCCGCAGCGCATCGCCGCACGAAATGGATCCGACTTCGCCAACGCCATTGGCGTCGTCCAGCACGCCGATGTTGCGCGGGTTGAAGAAATGATCCTTGAGCTTGTCCGAATATTCCCACATCGAATGTATTCTCCTAGCCCGAGAAGGACTTTCCGCAGCTACACACATCCTTCGCATTCGGGTTTTCGAATACGAAGCCCGAAGCCTCGACGCTCTCGACAAAATCCACGTTCATGCCATCGACGATGTCCTGGCTTTGCGGGTCCACATAGACCTTGAGGTCGTTGAACTCGTAAACCCGGTCGCCATCGCACCTGGTCTTCTCCAGGCCGAGGGTATATTGCAGTCCTGAACACCCGCCCTGATCCACCATGATGCGTAAGCCGTTCGTGCCTGCTTCCGCATTCGCGATGAGACGCCGCAGCGTGTCCTGGGCTTTTTCGGTCAATGCCACCATTCGTCCGCTTCCTTTCCGCGCTTAGCCGTCCAACAACCGGTGTTCGCCGAAGTCAACTAAGCAAGGGCCGTGCCAGTCTTTTAACAGTTTGATAACGCTGATATTCGGAGCAAAGCGCGAGCGACAAACGCCAGCCGGATCGTCCGGTTTGTCGCATAACCAACACGACCTTCCGCGACACCGACAATGGATCTATGGCTTTGGGTTAGGGGCGAGAAGGAACGATGGTCCAGTCACTTTAACAACAATGGACCGTACTTTAAGAGGGGCAGACGATCTTCATCCAATCGCCCATGGCTACTGGAACCGAGGCCGAGGTCCGCCGTAGGTCGAAAGCGACCTCCTCGCGCCACTGCACGCGGCAGACGGTGAAGGCTTGCTTCGGACTGCGACTGTTGTCGGTGAAAATAGTTGCGTCGGCAACTTTGGACGCTTCCTTGATCGCATGTTGCGTCTTAGGAAAACGCTGTCTCAGGCGATCCTCGGGCACACCATGACCATGCTCGGCGACACGGGTTCGCACGCGCAGAATCGAGAGTTCAACGTTTGTTAGGCCAACAAAGAAGAGGAGAACAAAATAACCAGCGGTTTGCATATCGCGAATGAGGTCGATCTTCGATAGGACCACCCCGTTTGGCTGCTCCTCCCAGTAGGAAAAGACGGTTTCCATGGCAAATGGGACTTTCATCCCCATGGCGTGTCCAACAAAGGCCTGAACACCGTCTTGAGCGACCTTCATCCAGTTTTGATCTGTATCCCGCAAACTCTGAGCCCAAGGGTCCAGAGCGCCATCACTTCCTGCCTCGGGAAGGATTGATAGCATCATGCGATCAGCATTTATGAGCGGAATGCGCAAATGGCCCGACAAGGTCTTCTTCCACATGGTGGATTTACCGGAACCATTATGCCCGGCCAAGACAATGGCCAGTGGCTTATTGCTCCGACGCTGTGCATCGACGATTTCGTCGACAGCCTCGGAAAGTTCGGTCATTCAATGACCTGGAAGGCTCCATCCACCAGCAGACCACGCTCTGTCCTGCCGTTGAGGCGGCGAATGAACACACCGGGTTCATCCTCGGAAACCGAGAACAGCGGCACATCCTTCTTCGCGCGAAGGGCGACCCCGGGTTTGGCGAGTTTCTCGCGGAGCCGTTTAAGTGACTCACTGCTGCGTTCGACGTTCATCCTTACGGTGTCTGCGGCCGGCTTGTCGCCGGTCACCGTGACGTTGCCGAACTTGACCTTAAGTCTTTTCTTGCCAACGCCCTTTTGAAAAGCGAGCGGACTGTCAGCCGAGCGTGTACGCGCATCAATATCCGTCTTTGCCATACGTGGGATTATACCGGCTAGAACACGAATTTTCCAGCCTCAGCTAGCAATCTAATTGGTCTGGTTCGATTGGTATCGCAGCCGTCCTTGCCGCCGACACCGAGCGGGGTCAGATCGGCCGAAGCAGGCTGGTGATTTCTTCGGCTGCGACGGGTTGGCCCAGGTAGAAGCCTTGCGCCTCCGCGCATCCGTACTGACGGAGCAATTGGATCTGGCCGGCGGTTTCCACCCCTTCGGCGGTCACACCGATACCCATGCACTTCGCGGTCGCCACCGTGGCGCGGACGAGTGCCGAATCGTTGTCGTTGGTCTCCATGTCGGTGACGAACGACTGGTCGATCTTAATGCGTTTGACCGGGTATCGCTTGAGGTAACTCAGCGACGAATAGCCTGTGCCGAAGTCGTCTAGCGCCAGCCCAATACCGATCTCGTCGAGTGTGTCGACCAGCGAGACGGTGTTGCCATCCTCGCGCATAAGGATACTTTCGGTCAGCTCCAACTCCAGTGATCGCGCAGGGATCCCGGTTGCTTCAAGGGTTTCAGAGACCTTGATGGCCAGTCTCGGATCTTGGAGCTGCCGTGCCGAAATGTTGACGGCAAGGCGGAAGGGGGACCTGTCGCCGTTCTTGGTGGCTCGTTGCGCTTCTGCAGTCGCCGCCCACGCGCGTGCGTCGTTACAGGCGTTCGCCAGCACCCAGAGGCCGATGGGACAGATGAGACCGGTTTCCTCGGCTAGGGTTATGAATTGCCCAGGAGGAATGACCCCCAGTTTTGGGTGACTCCAGCGCAACAAAGCTTCGACACCGACCACTCGGCGGGATTTGAGATCCACCTGTGGCTGATAGAGCAGGTGGAACTCCTGACGCTCGAGGGCATGGCGCAAATCTTTCGCGATATTGACATACGGGTGGCTCTGAATGCCCATGCCGGTCGCGTATATGCGTGCCTGGTTCTTCCCATGCGCCTTGGCTTGGTAAAGTGCGATATCGGCGTGTTTCAATAGCAGGTCCGCGGTGCCGCCATGATCCGGGTAGAGGCTGATGCCCAGACTAGCACTGACATGAAGCTCATGACCGAGAACGTGGAAAGGATCCTGCATGGCATCGACGATTTTCTGCACAACCGCGAGGGCGTTCTGGCTATCCCCAATCCGGGGCAGCAGGAAAACGAACTCGTCACCGCCCAGCCGCGCCACCACATCGGCGGAGCGAAGCCGCTGGCGCAGGCGCCGGGCCACCGCAATCAGCAGAGCGTCGCCTACCGGATGGCCGAGGCTATCGTTGATCACTTTGAACCGGTCGAGATCGAGGAAGACGACCGCCAACGTCTCATCGGCGCGTTTCGCCTGGCTCAAGACGTCCGAGAGCTTTTCGTTGAAGACGCTGCGATTGGGCAGAGAGGTTAGGTGATCGTGCGTGGCGTGATAGAGAACGC
>CAKZLS010000071.1 GCA_937127205.1 uncultured Rhodospirillales bacterium | reverse complement strand
GACGACTTCCTCGCAAGCCTCATCACTCCATAAAACCTTCACCCGATTCCCCTGACAAGAAATGTTAGTGTCTGTCCAAGAAAGGAGTTAAGGCCGGGGAGATGCAAGGTTGCGCGCACAGCGTTCCCCGTGGCACGAGGGTGTTGAAGTACAACACCCAACTTGCGGATCATCTCACGGGAAATTCGGCAAAAAGACCTGAAGTATTTGGGTTGGACGTGCCTGGATCATGCTGCTCAAGTGAACTGCTGCAATTCGTCATTTAGTCGTCGGAAGAACTGGATTTGTCGTTTAAAGCTGGAAGCATAACAGTACAGTCTTCCAATTTTTGGAAGAGTCGCTTTGAACATTATCCCCTAAATGCGCAAGAAGCAGCGCCTGCCGGCAACCGAGCGATAAGTCCAACGGCTTTTCAGGGGACGCCGATGGCGGTGCAGCAGCCGTGCCCGCTTTACCGTTCGAGTCCAGTTTCAGCGAAGATGCGAGAGCATTAATATCTCCGCCGTTGAGACCGATCTCGCTCATCAGCGCGTCCAACAATGGCGCCTGCCCGCGATAGCGTAATGCCGAATTGACGACTTGATCGGCCAGGTTCCCGCTACCCGGGGATCCGTGCGCCGCTTCACCGCCATTGCCGGCGGCGCCAAGCCCCTCCACCTGGAAGATCTTGATGCCGTCGATCTGCTCGATGGGTTTCACGCTTTCGTGGATGATGCCGGGGAGCGCCTCGACCAAAGCCAGTTTGATGCGGAGCGCAATCTGCTCCGACGACAGGATGTTGGCCGCCTTGTTGAGCTCCTCGTTACCCAAAGCGTCGATAGCGTAGCGTATCTTGGCGGCCGCGGCGCTGAGCTTCTCGGCGCGTCCCTATTGCTCCCGACCGGCGCGGGCGAAACTGCGGACAATGGGTTCGATCAAGTAGTCCATCGCGGTTCGCTGAGTGGTGACGAGAAAAACCTCGGCCTGCATGCCTGGTTTCAGGCGATTGAAATCGAATGGCGAGTCTTTCGCCTCGAGGATAACCCGCGCGGCAAAGTACGGGTCGCCGGTCACCGAATCGGTGATACGGTCCGCGGACACCGATGAGAGCGTGCCCTCAAGGATCGGGGTGGTCCGAGCGTTGAACGCGGTCAGCCGGACCTGCGCCGGCATGTCGGGGTAGATCACGTCGATGTCTTTCGGGTCCACCCGGACGTCGATAATCAGGCGGTCCAGCTCAGGAACCAGATCCAACAGATCCTGACCCGGCTGAACCACGCCGCCCAGGGTATGGACCTGCATGTCCACAACGGTACCGGAGAGCGGTGCGACCACTTCCGTGCGTTCCAGCACATCTCCGGCCGCGCGCAGTTTGTCACGAAGATCTGCGATCTCGGCCTGAACCGTCTGCAGGTCTTCGGTGACCTGGTTGTGGTCGTTGGTTTCCGGCATCTTGAGTTGAAGTTGCACCTCGTTGATGCTTTCTTCGGCGCGGGCGACCTGCGCCCGGTAATCGCCGATGTCGCCGCGAATGCCGGCCCGCTTCCGCTTCAGCGCAAGCAAAACCGCCTTACTGACAATACCGCGGGTGACCATGTCCTCGACCGGACCGATCTCTTCTTCGATCAGACTCAGCCGCTCGCGCGACGCGCGGATTTGAGCGCGCAGGCCTTGGATTTCCTTGCGATGCTTCTGGATGCGTTCCTTGAGCACGGACTCCTGACCCGATATCCGAGACCGCCGCGCCTTCAGTACATTAAGCTCACCCGTGATGATTTCGGTGACCTTTGGATCATCGGCATGCTGAAGAAGTTCGTCGGGAAACGTGATCTCCTTGGCATCATCGCGCTCCGCGATCAATCGCGCCTGCGACGCCAGGGCCGCCAGCAAGCGGCCGTTCAAGAGGCCCAGCGCCGCCTCCGGATGGGTATGGTTAAAACGGACCAGCGGTTGACCCGCTTCGACCCGCTCACCTTCGGTGACGAGAATTTCTTCGATGATGCCGCCCTCGAGGTGCTGAATGGTCTTGCGCTTGGATTCCACCACCACGACACCCGAGCCAATCGCGGCACCATGAAGATTGGCGCTAGAGGCCCAAACGACAGATCCGCCCAGAAAGACGATGATCACCGCCCAGCCCAACCGCCGCCACGGTGCAAGAACCTGGCTCAACGACGGGCCAGCCCCGGTTGGGATCGCGGCTGATGCCGGAGCCGGTGATGCTGCAGCCGGGCCAGCCGCCACGCTTGCACCAATAGCCTCTGGAGCCTCTTGGCTTTTGGGCTCGGCCTTACCCACTTTCGGCTTGGACGTTCTGCGGCGAAGCGATGTCATGATGCGGTCCACGCCATAGCGAAGCCGCTTGAGAAAACCGTTCCCGGATGCTTCGGATTTGGAGTCGTCAGCCCTCGCGTCGGTTTCCGGTGCGTTCGTTTTCTCGGTGGCACCCCGAAAACGGGCTCTGAATTTGTTGCTCATCACTTGGCCTTCGCGACTCGTTTGGCAGGTTGCCGCCTGGTTTTCGGCGCCGGTGTCGTTGCTGGCGTCGTTTCCGCCGGAGGTTGTGCCTCCACGGGTTGGGGTTCGGTTTTCCCGGCAGCATCGGATCCCGGCTGAACCACTTTCAGCCGTGCCTTCTCGCGTTCTCGCGCCGCCCGGTCGATCAGCCGGCAGCCGGCCGGATCGACGACCAGAACCTTGTCCGCATGGGCCAGAATACTGGGCCGATGGGCGACGATGACGACGGTGGCACCCTGCGCCTTGGCCGAACGCAGCGCCGTGATAAGCGCCTCCGCGCCGGCCGCGTCGAGATTGGAGTAAGGTTCGTCGAGAACCAATAGGCGCGGATCTCCGAACAGCGCGCGGGCAAGTCCCAACCGCTGGCGCGCTCCGGCCGACAGCCGGTCGTTGGGTCCGCCGACCGGGGTGTCGTAACCGTTGGGAAGACGCATGATCAGCTCGTGCACGCCGGCTTGTTGCGCGGCCTTGACCACCGCCTCCGGCTGCACATCGGTAAACCTGGCTATATTCTCGCGCACAGTTCCCGGCAATAACTCCACCACCTGCGGCACGTAGCCCGTGTGACGGCCGAGATCATCGGAGCACCAAGCATGTACGTCCATCCCATCGAGACGGATCCGTCCGGCGGTGGGCGTGATGAGCCCAACCAGCATGCGTGCCAGGGTGGTTTTTCCCGCCCCGGACGCGCCGGCAACGCCAAGAATTTCGCCGGGGGTCACGGTCAATGACAAACTGCCGAAAAGCGGGGCGTTGGCGCCCGGCGGAACGAACGACACGTCTTCCACCGTTACCTTGCCTTGCGGCCGCGGCAAAGGCATCCCCGCCTTGCCGCGATCGGCATTGATGATGGTCGACTTCAAACGCTGGAAAGCGGTTCGAGCATTCAACAGTTGCCGCCACATGCCGACGGCCTGCTCCACCGGTGCGAGTGCCCGCGCCAGCATGATGGACGCCGCGATCATTGCCCCCATGGTCAATTGATCGTGGATGACCAGCATGGCCGCGAACCCGAGAATTGCGATCTGCAGCGCTAGGCGAATGAACCGGCTGACAGCCATCAACATACCGGCGCGATCGCTGGCCAAGGTCTGGAACCCCACCGACCTGCCGGCCTGGGAGGTCCACCAACGCGACATGGTCGGGATCATGCCGAGGGCCTCGATGGCGTCGCGCTGACGGCAGAGTGACTCCGCCAATGCCATGTTCCCGGCATGGGTGGTGTTGGCGGCGGCCAGCGGCTTGCGGGTCATCAACTCGTTGACAAAGGCCAGGGCGAACAACAGGAGGGCACCGATTAGCGCGATCACGCCAAGCATCGGATGCAGCAAAAAGACGATCGCCACGAACATCGGCGCCCAGGGGGCATCCAACAACGGAAACACGCTCGGACCGGTGAGAAAACTACGCACGTGGGCGAGGTCGCGAAGCGCTTGTGGTGAGCCTCCCTGGTCGGCGGCCGACGCATGCAGTCCGGCGGTAAAGGCCACGGCCCCCAACCGGTCATCCAGCCAGACGCCGATGCGAACCAGAATGCGCGAGCGAATGAGATCGAGCACGGCCATAATGGCAAACGCCATCAGCGCCGCCGCCGTCAGCACCCAAAGCGTGTCCTCGCTGCGGCTGGTCATCACCCGGTCGAACACCTGCACCATGTAGATCGGCACGGTCAGCATCAACAGGTTGATAACGAAGCTGAAAACCGCCACCGTGATCAGGGCGCGGCGACACGCGGTCATCGCGCCTTGGAGGACGGTGGGTGCGTCCGCCTCCGGTTTGCCGGTCTGCGCTACAGCTTCTGCAGTCATCGCTTCGTACTCTCCGTCACGTCACACCGGTGAAATCGGCTTGCTGAAGGGAGTCGG
>CAKZLS010000070.1 GCA_937127205.1 uncultured Rhodospirillales bacterium | reverse complement strand
TCGGCGATGGGCGTGCCGCACTCACCGCAACCGACTTTACACGGCAGAATTCTCTTGCCCTGGTTCAGCTCTCCATTGAAGAACCGTAGGGCATCAAACCCCGCGGTGAACCGGACGTGGTGTTTGTGGAAGATGGCGGCCCATTGCATCGGCGCGCCATGCAGTTTCTGGCACATGCGGCAGTGACAGATCTTCGCGTCCACGGGATCGGCGCAGACCTCATAGCGCACCGTCCCGCAGTGGCAGCGTGCTCGATATTTGGCTTCGAAATTCCGATCGTCCGAACGAGCAAAGAGTTTCTCGAAAGCATCCATGTGGCCGTTTCCCGTGTCGAAACCAGACTCTTCGATGTGCATTTTCACAGTGAGAGGGCATCCGAACTCCATGACTGTTGCACATCCGAAATACTACCCTCACAATTCTTTCCGAAGCGCAAAACTCAATCGGGAAATTCAATAAGGTCGGCTGCAAACGGGATCACGAATTCCGAGATCGGTGAAAAGACCGCCAAGACCAACAGGGGTGCACCATGTTCACCATTCGATTCAATACGGTCGCCTATCGGCCGGACTTGCAGGTTACGCTGCGCAACGACGTCGATGGGTGGGACGAGGATATCCCCGGCGAGTACGAAGACGATGCTTGGAATTTCCAGCTGCCCACGGACCGTTACGCCGGCGGCGTGGAGTTCAAGTTCGTGCTCGAAGAACAGTACTGGATGAACTTCGACAACCTGCAGCTCACGCCGGTGGACGGGCAGACCTACGAATACGACGCGACCCAGGTCACCTTTCCGCCAATCACGGAGGTGTCGAAGGAAAACACCCGGGTCCAGCGGATGTTTTTCGCGCCCAATCTGGATGAACAGAAAACCTATGACGTGATCGTCATCGGTTCCGGCATCGGCGGCGGCGTGCTCGCCGATCAGCTCTCCGACTTTGGCCTCGACGTCCTGGTTCTCGAGGCCGGCGGTTATCTGTTCCCGACCCACGTGGGCAATCTCCCTCGGCAGCACACGCTGCAAGCTCAGGTGGACAAGAATATCTGGCACCTGTGGGACGAGTTCCAGGTCACCAACTACGTCAACGCCCCGGGCTCCACCTACGGCGGGGGCCAGGGGTTCAACCTCGGCGGCCGGAGCCTGTTCTGGGGTGCGTTCATGCCGCGGATGACGTGGTGGGAATTGGACGCTTGGCCAACCCAGGTGCGCTGGGATCTCGAGAACTTCGGCTATGATCTTGCCGAACAGCTGCTCAGCAAGGCGACGCTCAGCTCGACCTATCAGGACCAGGTGCTCAGCGGGATTGCCGGGGTACTTCCCGATTACGTGGTCCGAACCGCGCCCATGGCAATCCAGCACACCAATCCACAGCTAAGGGGGGTTCCGGGCGGTGTGTTCTCCACCGCCGATCTGCTGATGGAATCCCGGCTGACCGGCGGCCCGGCCGGCGCCGACAACCTGACCGTCAATCTCAACCACGCGGCAATGCAGATCAACACCGCCGGCGGGGCGGCCACGTCGGTGGTCGCCTATGATCTGATCAGCGACAAGGCGCGAACCTTCAAGGGACGGTTCGTCGTGCTCGCGGGCGGTACGGTGGAAAGCGCCAAGCTGGCGCAGGTGAGCAATCTCAACGACGCCAACGCCAAGATCGGCGTCGGCATCAGCGATCATCCGATTTTCTTTACCCATTTCGCGTTGGAGCCGTCGTCCAGCTATTTCGACCTCAATGCGGGTGCCAAGATCATGCTCCGCCATCAGGACGCCGGCTTTCTTCCGGGGGGGGACGCAGGCGCACCGCCGTTCGAGGATCTGCATCGCTACAACGTGATTCTCGAACTTGGCGCCGACTTCAACCAGGGCCGGTTCATCGATCCGGATATCCTCGATGCTCACCGCGACGCCAAGGGGAATACGATGATTTGCGAAATGGTATTCCTGTTCAATGCGGCTCTGAACGACGATTACACGCTGGTGCACGATGGACCTTCGTACGCCAAGCCCGTAATCGACATGGGCGAACTCCCGATTACCGACGCCGAATGGAACCAGGTCGTTGACGTCCAGAACCGCGTATTCGAAGAAGTGGGCGCTGTGCCGCTTGCCGGCGGCGACTTGGTTCCGGATCGGGGAGGAGTCGGCGGGGTCGCTCACGAGGTGGGCACGCTGCGCATGGGCACGGATGCGAGTAACCAGTATAAGGATGGCGTGGTCGACGCGGATCTGAAGTTTGTCGGGTATTCGAACCTGTTCGCCTGTGACCTGTCGGTGTTCCCTTCGTCACCGGCGGCCAACCCGACCCTGACCCTGGCGGCACTGGCTTTGCGGTTGGCTCGCCACATCCGGGATATCGCATAGGTGCGAGCGATCATTGGTGCGCGGTTCGGTCGGTCGAGAAATCATTCACCAACAAGCGATGCGATTTTGTCCCGAAGGTAGGCCTCCATTTGCTCGACGGCGGAGGCGTCGAACATGCGGATGCGGCCTGTGTGGAGCAACAAAAGCAGGCCGGTGGCGTGGGCAAAGCAGTCGACCATAAGCATGTTGGCGTCCTGTAGCGTCGCGCCAAGCGCGACCGCTTCCACGGCGATGGGGCGCAGCGCGTTTTCGAGGGCCCTGTTGAGAACCGTATCGCGATCTTTGCCGAGCCCGGCGGGCTTCATACCCCCTCTGAACAAATAGAATCCGAGATCGAGATCTCTGGGGTTGTTCAGGTAGAATGCGAAGAATGCCATTGCCACGGCGAAGAGGCGCTCTTCGTGTGTTGCCGCACTTTTTGCGGCCGTGAGGACACAATCACTCAGCTCCTCCAGCGACTGCATCAACACCTCCGCGTAGAGCGCTTCTTTCGAGTCAAAGTGGAAGTACAGTGCCGCGGGCGTATAGCCCGCCTGCGCAGCCACGGCGCGGAGGCTGGCTCCCTCGAGACCGACCTCAGCGAAAACCTCCCGCGCGGCGGAAACAATCAGGTTGCGCTTTTCCTGCGCGGCATTCGTACGCCTCTGTATCGCCTTTTCCATGCAAACCCCTTGCAAAAAAAATCTAACGGCGTTTAATAAATCTAACAATGTTAGATAAGCGCCGCAATCCAGGTGTGAGGAACCGCCATGTTGATGACTGCCGCGGACTACCGGGAGTCCTTGCGTGCTTATAGCCCACGCGTTTTTGTCGATGGAGACAGAGTTGAGCGTGTTGCCGATGAGCCGCGTTTGTTGCCGGGCATTAATGCCGTTGGGATCACCTATGACTATGCGCACGACGCTGGGCACAAGCAGCTATTGACGGCAATTCAGGGCAGCTCCGGCAAGACCGTAAGCCGAATGCTGCACATCAACGAGGGCTCGCAGGATCTGCTCAACAAGCTCGAAGCCGTTCGCCTCGTCTGCAAGGTGGCGGGCTGCGCCCAACGGTACTTGAGCCACGATGCCCTGAACGCGATTTTTCAAGCCACAAAGCGTACGGATCAGGCACATGAAACTGACTATAATCAAAGGTTCATGGCCTATCTTCACGAGGTCCAGATCAAGGATCTAACCCTTGGCGTGGCGATGACGGACGCGAAGGGCGACAGATCCCGCCGCCCCGGAGAGCAGTCCAATTCGGATGTTTATGTCCACATCAAGGAACGCCGCCCCGACGGCATCGTCATCGGCGGGACCAAGGCCATCGTAACGGGCGCGCCCTATATGCACGAATTCCTGGTGATGCCGTGTCGGACGCACCAGCCCGAGGATGCCGACTTTGCCGTGTGCTGCGCTGTCCCGGTGGACGCCGAAGGGGTCACGATCATCGCCAAGCCCGCTGGACGCCCCGGAGAACCAGCGGCGAAGTTTTCGGGAAAATACGGCCAATCGACGGGCGTGGTGATGTTCGACAAGGTGTTTGTCCCGCACGACCGTGTCTTCCTCGCCGGCGAAACGGAGGAAGGCGGCTTCATGACGACCAGCTATGCCACCCACCACCGCCACTCCTGTATCGGCGCGCGGGCGGGTTTCGGCGATCTGTTGATCGGCGCCGGAACGATGATGGCGAAGTCGAACGGGCTGGACGCGGACAAGCACGGACACATTCGCGATGCGCTCGTCGATCTGATCACCATCACCGAGAGCTTTTACGCCTGCGGCATCGCAGCGTCCGTCTATTGCGAAGAAGATCCAGCCGGATCGGTCATGCCCGATACCGTGTATTCCAACATCGGCAAACTGCTTCTCGCGACCAAAATCTATGACATGCACAAGCTGGCCCACTATGTGTCGGGTGGCATGGTCGTGGCTTTGCCGAATCCGGACGAGGACCATAACCCGGAAACCGAGGCATCCCTTGCGGCCGTGCTGGTTGGCCGACAAGAAATTCCGGTGGAGCGCCGCAAAGACATTCTGCGATTTATCGAGGACTTGACCGTTTCAAACCAAGCCGGTTGGTATTCGGTGATTTCCCTCCACGGCGGAGGTTCACCGGAAGCGATGAAACGCGAAATCTGGCGCAACTACCCGGTCGCTGAAAAGGAGGACCTGGTTACTCAGCTGTTGGACCGCGGGGTTTACAACCAGGGCCAGAAAATTTCCAAGCAGCCCGGACGGTGTTGTGCAAAGGGCTGCGAGACGCCGCCGAAGTCGCTCTGACCGGCTACTCGAGCTTGGTCAACTGATAGTGTCGCTCCAGCCAGCGGCCGTCGCGGCGTACCATGATGGCGGTGACGTAGCCTCGGGAAGGCAATGGGATGCCCATGAACGAGCCGTCGATGTCGGCAAGGAAGGTAACCATGGCGGCGTCCGGTCCGAGCACCGAGACGGTCATTTTGGAAACCGGTATTTCCTTGGTTTCCAGATCGCCGAGCGAGTCCAATACCTCTCCCACGGATTTGGGACCGTCGTAGTACGGCGTGACAGCGACGTGATCTGAGGTCATGAGGTTTCGGATGGCCACCTTGTCCTGCTGCTCGAAGGCGGCGTCGAGGGCATTGAAAGCCTTTGCGACGGCCGCGGCGGTGGCATCGTCTGCATGGACCGCTGATGCGTCCGTCAAGAGGCCGACGATAATAGCGGTCAAGGCGGTGAGCTTGCGCATGGCGGTCTTCCTCTTTCCAGCGCGTGAGAACTCACGACTGTCGTTCCCAATGTAGGAGCGCATTAAGGGTGACGCTCGAGCGTAATTGGACACCGGCCCTCTGTCTACGGCGCCTTCCCGGCAAGAAAATCGCGCGGGCAGTCGGCTCAAGCAGGTGGGGGCGGGATAACAAGAGAGTGAATGCACGTATAGATTGCAATTCTTCGTAGAATAGCGCATAGTTCATCACTCAGGAGGTGAGCGCTTCGTGCGCGTTCGGCGTGTTGCGACAGGAGTCGAGATCCACGGTCCCCGCCCAGTCAGGAAAATCTGGTTTCCACACGCCGCCGCTTCTATTCGAAAAACCACATCGGAGATCCACCACTATGACTGTTTCCGCGAGCCGTCCGAAGCCGGCCGGCGACCTGCTTATGTCGGTTGCCGAGGGGGGAACCATTACTGCAGCGCAGATTCTCAAGCTGCGGTGGGAAGTGTTCGGCGACGGTGTCGTCGACAGGGCCGAGGCTGAAGCTCTGTTCGACCTCAACGATGCCTGCGCACTCAAGAACGCCGCCTGGAACGACTTTTTCGTGGACTCGCTTACCGATTACTTCGTGTGGCGGCAGAAACCCCGGGGCTATCTTGGCGACGAAGCGTGCCGGTTTCTCATCGACCGCGTGACCCACAAAGATCCTGACCGCGGCCGCATCGACGGTCCCACCGAGATGGAACTGCTGGTCAATATCGTCCACTGGGCTCGAGAGGTACCCGAAGACCTGCTCGTGATGGTGCTAAGCGCGGTCAAGGAGACGGTGTTGAATGGCGGGGGGCCGCTGTTTGGACCTAAACGCCAGCGGAGCGGGGTCATCGACCGGGCCGATGTGGAGATTATCCGCCGGCTGGTCTATGCCGGCGGCGGCGGCGGCGGGCACACCATTACCCGGCGCGAGGCCGATCTGCTGTTCGACTTGAACGATGCCACGACCACCGGCGACAATGCCGACACATGGCAAGAGTTGTTCGTCAAAGCCATCGCCAGCCACGTGATGTTTCCGCGCGGCGCGCCCAAGATCCCGACCGCGCGCGAGGCTCAACGGCGCGAGGCGTGGCAGAACGACCGTCGCGGTGTCGGACGGCTGCTCGGCGACATGGCCGGCGAAGTGCTCAAGTGCAATATCGCCAAGAATTGGACGGCCGCGGATATCTTCGGCACCCGGGCCAAACGCGCGGCCATCGAGAGTGAACGCGGCCAGCGGTCCGACGCCGAACGGCGCGAGGCCATTGACGGCGCCGAGGCCACTTGGCTGATCGAGCGCATCGGCGGAGACGAAATCCTGCACGGCAACGAAAGGGCGCTGCTAACGTTCATCCACGAGCACGCGCCCGCCGTTCACCCCACTCTCATTCCGCTGATGGAGCGAGCCGGACTGAAATCCGCATAGCAACGGCCCATTTGACGACCACTGCTATAAGATTTTCCGTTTTGACCTCCCTCCACGTCAGACGGCGGCGAACCTGCTCGGCGGGTTCGCCGCTGAGTCGGAGTCAATCCACGCTAAAAGCAGTGAGCTGCTTAAAGCACGGTCCGGCGGGATCGAACCGATCTGCAAGGGCCGTGTCCTAGTCCACTCATCGCGTGACATCTCAACTCGAGGATTCAACTGTGTTTGCAGTCATATTCAATAAAATACAAGTAATTGTATATCGAAGTTCCGGCACATATTCGATAAGTAGATCATATCCTCGTTTCCGAGAGGGCAATATAAATGTTTTTACGCAAATGGGGGAATTTTTTTCGTATAATTTTGTTCGGTTTTAAACCTACAATTCATTTGATTATTAATACTATTTTGAGCGCGAGGTGGTATTGAATATTCTTATTTTTCGCTGCCACGCATGGCAATTGGGGGCAAGAAGTGACTGTTTACTACGTCGATGGTGCGAACGGGTCCAACATCAACTCGGGTATGTCGATCGACAGTGCCTGGAAAAGCGTCGACAAGGTCAACGCGTTTAACCTTCAGCCGGGCGACGTCGTTGAGTTTGTCGGCGACGGCAATGTATACAACGGAACCCTAAAGCCCAACGAAAGCGGCACCGCGAACGCGCCCATCGTGTTCAAGAAATATTCAGGGTCCGACGAGGCTCCGATCTTCAACGGCTACAATGAGATTAATACGTCGTGGACGCCCGATCAGGGAGCCCACTTTACCAATGTGGAAGAAGCGCCCCTCGTCGTCTTCGTCGACAATCAGCAACTGGTTCAAGCGGACGGCCTCGATCAGCTTGATGTTGGGCAGTGGTACTACGCGGACGGTCGATTACACATGCAGCTGCAGAATGGAGTAAATCCTAACAACGTAGCGGTGGAATGGGCCAACGGTTCCAACGACTACGCTTCCATCACCAGCAACTATCAAAGCCACATTCGTTTCGAGGATCTTCACGCGAAGACAGTTTTCAACGGCGCCACGACCACCGGTCGCGCGATCGTCGTTCAGCGGGGGTCCGATGTGGAGGTTATCGGAAACGAAGCGTCTTCCGATAAAGACGGGCCGGCGATTGGGATCATGGTTTACAACTCTCCCGATGCCACTGTTGTGCAGAACAGCATCCATCATCAATGGGTCGGCATTTACATCGAAGGCTCGGGCGACGCCGGTTTCGCCGGTCTCGTCAGTGGCAACACGATCACCGACCTGATTTACGGCACCCCCTCCAATAACGAAGGCATAAAGATCGCGACAAATAGCGATTTCACCGGCTTGGTTATCGAAGGCAACGATATCTCCGGGTTTCAGCAAGACGGTATCGATGCCTACACGGGCCACAATCTGACGATCCGAAACAACTACATTCACGACAGTGGAACGCGCAACGCCGACCATGACATTAACGGCATCAAAGTTGGACCGCTGGGGACTGGCTCGGTTGTCTCCGGCAATACGATCGAAAACGTCGGATTGGGAACGGCGAAGGGAAGCGCGATCACGATTAGTTCCCATTCCGTGATTGACAACAATACGATCATCAATCCCAACATTTACGGCATCAACGTTGTCAAGAACGCGCAGAACGTCGTGGTCACCAACAACACCGTGACTGAAGCCAGTGTCGCAATGTACGTTCAGACGGGCGCGGAAGTCGAAGCCAGCCACAACACGTTGGATGGCAGCAAACCCTGGGTCATTCCCATTGCTCTTCCCCACGACATGACGATCGAAGGCGGCATTGTTGTCGGCGACTACAACCACTTCATCAATGACGGCGTTCCCCAGGTCGTTTCCGGCGGAACCTATGTGGGCGGCGAGCATGACAATGCAGACGCCGGGACTGTCAACACGGCGCCGGTGGCGCAGGATATCGCCCTCAGTGCCACGGACAGCAGCGCTCCCGTAACGATCGCATTCGCCGGCGACGATGTGGACACGGATGATGATCACTCAACGCTGAGCTACGTCATAACGGCGCAACCGGGTGAGGGCAGCGTGGTCAATAACCACGACGGTACCCTTTCTTTCGATCCTGGCGATGCATTCCGCGATCTTGCGGAGGGCCAGACGCGTGATATCGATTTTACTTACACCGCGACCGACAGCCACGGCGCTGTCTCCAATACGGGCACGGTGACCGTTACCGTATCCGGTACCGATGAGATCATTTGGGGCGACGACGGCAAGAACACGATCCGCGCAGGCGACGGTCGCGACGACGTACGAGGGCTCGGTGGTTCCGATCGCCTTTATGGCGGCGCCGGCGAAGACACTCTCGACGGCGGTGCCGGCAAGGACCGGCTTTACGGCGGGGATGACGGCAGCGTCGATGTCCTGAACGGAGGCGCCTTCGATCGGGCCAATGACAAGCTGTTCGGCACCGAGAATGAAAAGGACATTTTCGTTTTTTCCGCCAAGGCGCCGGTAAACGATGGCGTGGACGGTGTGCGGGTAACGGGCTGGGGGCGGGATGCCGTCTTTGGTTTCGACGCGGAGCTTGATGTGATCGACCTTACGGACGCCCATGACGTGGATGCTGCCTCGCTGAAATTATTGCAGCGGAGCTGGGGCGTGCTCATCAAGGTGCAATCGGACAGCGACGGACATCACCATGGAGAGGCCGGCCGGATCAAGCTGATCGACAGTGATCTGTCGGTGGACGAAGTCGAGGCGCACTTCTCCGACTTGTTTATCTTCAGCTGAGTAAGCGCGGCAAAGTATCGCCGTCGACGATGGCCGGTCCGAGGTGCGCCGGCCGAGTATCGGCGCCCGGCCGATCTCGGTCCTCCGTCGCCCACGCGCGGCGCATCTATCGAATGACCGCCTTCGACACTCCCCGACCATCTCCTCCTCCATCGTCGTGCCTACCGCTTCCGCCATTGCAGGTGTCTCCGCCTCGATAAATCCCGAAGAAATATCCGCTACGCCCTTTGGCGGACGTTGGCATTCTTCCGCCAAAGAGATCGTGTCCTCCCCGCTGTCGCATCCGTTGCGAACCGGCCGCGCGACGGCAACGGATTTCGACCCGGCAAGATCTGCCGGGCGCGGCAGTGCTTTCCCCGCGTCAATCCCGAAGATCCAATCTAGTCAACTGAAAACAAGGAATAATTTTTGCCAGCTGCGTTGGCACGATCTTCGCAAGAGGTCTATCGAGTTTTTGCACGCGCCATAGGAACACGCCCGATGAGATACCTTGCCGACGCCTTCATAGCCGCACGATTGCTGACCATAGGACTTGTTGCCTTGGCTTTGGCTATCGGTGCGCCGGACACGGCTTCCGCCTCATCCCGCATCAAGGACATCGTCGAGTTCGAAGGGGTTCGTGAAAACCAGTTGGTGGGTTACGGGCTGGTTGTCGGCCTCAACAAGACCGGCGACACCCTGAAGGACGGCGGCTTCACCAAACAGAGCCTGAAATCCATGCTCAACCGCATGGGCGTCAAACCCACCGAGGATGGTTTGGAATCCAAGAACGTGGCGGCGGTGATGATCACCGCGTCGCTGCCGGCGTTCGCGCGGCAGGGCAACCGCATCGACGTCACCGTCAGCGCGCTCGGCGACGCCGGCGACCTCGAGGGCGGTACGCTGCTAGTGACGCCGCTGATGGGCGCCGACGGCGAGGTCTACGCCGTCGCCCAGGGGCAGGTGGGCGTTGCCGGCTTCACCGCGTCGGCGGAGGCGTCGAGCGTCACCCGCGGCGTCCCCACCACCGGGCGCATTGCCAACGGGGCCATCGTCGAGCGCGAGATCGGGTTTGATCTGGCCAACATGGACACCGTCAAGCTGAGCCTGCGCAGCCCCGATTTCACCACCGCCCGGCGGGTGGCCCAGGCCATAAACAAGTTTCTCGATGAACCGGCGGCCAAGCCCAGCGATCCGTCCACGGTCCACGTGTCGGTGCCGGCTAAGTATGACCGCAACGTGGTCAATCTGCTCACCGATATCGAACAGCTCCGCATCAAGCCGGACCAGATCGCCCGGGTGGTGATCGACGAGCGGTCCGGGATCATCGTCATGGGCCAGGACGTACGGGTCAGCACCGTCGCCATCGCCCAGGGCAACCTGACCATCCGGATCACCGAGACTCCCGAGGTTTCCCAGCCCAATGCCTTCTCCGAAACCGGCGAGACGGTTGTCGTGCCCCGGTCCAACATTTCGGTGGACGATGACGACCAAAACCGCATGGCGGTGCTGAAGACCGGGGTGACCCTGCAAGACCTGGTGAACAGTCTCAATGCGCTGGGGCTCGGCCCCCGCGACATGATCAGCATTCTACAGGCCATCAAGGCGGCGGGCGCCCTGCAGGCCGATATCGAGGTGATGTAACCATGGACAATGTGATGATGAACCAAGCTCAGGCGGCGTTTTCCACCGGCGCCGCCAAACCTCCGGTCGCCCGCGCCGGCATGGATATGGCCGAGATCAAAAGGGCCGCCGAAGCGTTCGAAGCGTTCTATCTGGCCCAGGCGCTGGAGCCCATGTTCGCCAATACGAGCCCGTCCGAGCCGTTCAGCGGCGGTCCCGGTGAGGAGATGTGGCGGTCCCTGCAGATTCAGGAATACGGCAAGGCACTGGCCCAGAACGGCGGCATCGGCCTCGCCGACTCGGTGGTGACCGAGATGGTGAAAATGCAGGAACGCGGCCAGCAGACAATGGAGAACTCGGCACCATGAATGCACCAATGCCCAATACCGTTACCGACACCGTTACGGCCGGAAAATTGGTCGAAACCATGGAGCGCCTGAAGGACGCGCTGATGCGCGAGAACGAGGCTCTGCGGGCGCGCCGCCGCGATGATCTGTCCGGCCTGGTCCGGGAGAAAGTCGCCGCCACCAAGCTCTATGAGGCCCAGATCAAAGCGGTTTCGAAAGCCGGCGGAACCGTGCCCGGCAACACCGAAGCGCTCAAACAGCGGATCGCCCAACTGGCCCGCGTCATCCCGGCGCTGGCCGCGGAAAATCATCGCCGTCTCCGGGTGGCGGTGGAAGTGAACCGGCGGATCGCCGAGCAGGTAACCAACGCCGTCAAGGCAATGGCGCCGGGGCCGGGCGTCTATTCCCGCTACGGCGCCATCGACCGCGGCCGGGCGTCCGGCGCCGGTACGCCGATGTCGCTCTCCGTCAATCACACGCTTTAGCCCGCTACCAAGAGGACTCCGCCATGTCCGGCAATCTTTCACTGGCCCTCCACACCGCGCGCAGCGGCTTGCTGAGCAATCAGGCCGCGCTCGACGTAATCGCCAACAACGTCTCCAACGCCAACACCGAGGGCTACACCCGCAAGGATCCGAAGTTCGAATCGCGGACCGTGGCCGGCGTCGGCGCCGGCGTGGAGCTCTCACAGCTCGGCCGGCAGGTGGACGAGGGGCTCAGGCGCAATATCCGCACCGAGATGGGCACGCTGAACGCCATGGACGCGCAGGGGTCGTATTACTCCCGGCTCCAGGACCTGTTCGGCCGGCCCGAGGACAACTCCTCGCTCAGCCATCTCCTCGCCGGGTTTTCCGGCGCCACCCAGTCGCTGGCGGTCAATCCTCAAGACGCACTGGCCCAGCGTGAAATGGTCCGCTGGGGTCAGGATGTGGCCATCAAATTCAATCAGATGAGCGACCAGATCCAGGACTTGCGGTTGGAAGCCGACCAGCGCATCGGCCAGGCGGTGAACGAAGTTAACGGTCTGCTGGACACCATTGCCAAGGCCAACAACGACATCGGCCGCAATGATGCGTTGGGCATGGACACCAGCGATCTCCAGGACACCCGCGACCTGGCCTTGAAACAGCTCTCCGGGCTGATGGACATCCGCACCTACAACGGCGGCGGCGGCGAAGTGGTGGTGGTGACCGCCAGCGGGCAGACGCTGGCCGACAACCGCGCCATCCACCTGACCCATGTCACCGCATCGCACCTGGACGCCGGCTCCACCCATTCCGAGGGAGATATCAATGGCATCTACGTGGGCGCGGTGAGCGCCGAGAACGACATCACCAACGCCAACCGCTCCGGCGAGCTGCACGGCCTGGTCCAGATGCGCGACACCATCCTGCCCAACCTGCAGAGCCAGATGGACGAGCTGGGCGCGGAACTGCGCGACGCGGTCAATACGGTCCATAACCGGGGCACGGCGTTTCCCGGCATGACCGAGATGAACGGCACCCGCGTCTTCACCGAGCCGGCCACACAGACCCTCACCTTCGCTGGCACCGACGACACAACGTTGGCGCTGTTCGACGGCGATGGCAACCAAGTCCGCTCCACCACCGTGCGCTCGCTGATCGGCGGTGCCGGCGATACGGTCCAGAACGTGACCGGCGCCATCGACACCTGGCTCGGCGCCGACGGCTCGGCGTCCATCGTCGACGGCAAATTGGAGATTTCCATTGCCGGCGCCGACCGCGCATTGGCCATTCGCGACCAGAGCGCCACCGCCGCCGGCAGTCCGGCCAAGGACGCGGCAATCCAATTCGACGCCGACGCCGACGGCGGAACCGATCAGACCGTAGACGGCTTTGCCAACTTCTTCGGGCTCAACGATTTTTACGTGAACGACGACATCGACCGGGGCTACGAATCCAACGTGGTCCACGGCAACTTCATCGCCCAGGCCGCCACGCTCACCTTTCGTGACGCGTCCGGCGCCATGGGGCCGGCGGTTTCGGTCAATGCCGGCGACAGCCTTGCCGACATCGCCGCCGCCATCAACGACGCCGACCTCGGGGCGACCGCGAGCGTGATCCCCGACGGCAACGGCTCGCGGCTCCGCGTCACCTCCGACGACGCGAACGCCTTTACCATGACCCAGGACGTTCCCGGCGGCGACACGCTGCTCGGCACCCTCGGTATCCATGCCTCGGACCTGAGCGCTTCCCGATCCATGGAGGTGCGCGCCGATATCATCGCCCAGCCCGGGCGGGTATCCACGGGCCAGGTCCGCTGGGACGCCGGTCTCGGGGTTTCCGGTGCGTATGCGCTGAGCGAGGGCGACGACACCGGCGTCCGCGCGCTGGCCGACGTGTTCAACACCGCTACCGCCTTCGACGCGGCCGGCGGGCTCGACTCGGTGGGCGTCACCTTCAGCCAGTACGCCACCGATATCGTCGCCGAGAACGCGGTCCAGGCCGAGACCGTCGCCGATCGGACGGCCTTGCAAAGCGCGCTGGTGGACAGCCTCCAGCACAAGTCGGACTCGTTCAGCGGCGTCAACCTCGACGAGGAGATGGCCGACCTGGTGCTGTTCGAGCAG
>CAKZLS010000069.1 GCA_937127205.1 uncultured Rhodospirillales bacterium | reverse complement strand
AGGGCACAAAACCCCGCGGCGGCGGCACTTGTATCGGCGGCGTCGATTTCATGAAGACCGGCCCGGGGCAGACCGCCCCATGGCAGGGCGGCGTCGATGTCATCGATGCCGAGATTAACAATGCCCGGTGACCCGCGCCTCGTTGAAGATTGTCCGGAAAGTGCTTGGATGCGGGCTCTCAGATCGGCGATCAGTTTCGGGTCGGGTCGGGGCGATTTTTCAAGCGGAGGCATTTGTTCAGGGCAACCATAAGGAACAAAACATAAACATTCATGTTATGTTCTAGATTGACCCATACTTTCCGTCAACAAATATCTCTGAGTGCCAGATGCTCAGCCGAAGCGATCCATTCCGAGACCGTCCAGCGAGATTTCCGGTGCCCTGCCGCCGATCACATCCGCAAGCAGATGGCCTGCGCCGCATGCCATGGTCCAGCCAAGCGTGCCATGGCCGGTATTTAGAAACAGGTTCGGGTAGGGCGTCGCGCCGATCACCGGAACGCCATCCGGGGTGGACGGGCGCAGGCCCGCCCAGAACTCGGCCTTGCTCCTGTCGCCGCAATTGGGAAACAGCTCCATGGCTTTGTCGAGGACGAATCGGGCGCGAACCTCGGTAACGGAATCATCATAGCCGGTAAACTCGGCTGTGCCGGCGACTCGCAGGCGGTCGTTCAGCCGGCTGTAGACGATCTTAAACTCGTCATCGATAAGACTGACCGAGGGCGCCTGGTCGTCATCGCCAACGGGGATGGTCACCGAATAGCCCTTGGCCGGATAGACCGGCACCTTCAAGCCCAGCGACTTAAGGATCAGCGGCGCATAACTCCCCAATGTTAAAACATAAATGTCGGCTGTCAGTCTTCCGGCATCGGTTTCCACGCCGTCCAGCCGGCCGTCACCAAGAACAATCCGCTGCACGGTCGTGCCATAGCGGAAAGTAACGCCGAGATCCGCACAAATTCGCGCCAGTTCCACGGTGAACGCATGGGCGTCTCCGCTTTCGTCGTCGGGGCTGAAGATCCCACCGATCAGGTGTGGCCGAACATGAGCCAGCGCAGGCTCGATATCGACGCATTCACCGGCGTTCACCAAAACGCGCCTGCACCCAGCGCGGTCCATCACTTCCACCTGTGGCAGAGCCTGGCGGTATTCCAGTTCGTTTCGGAAGATATGAAGAATACCGCTGGTGAGCTGATCGTATTGAATGCCCGTAGCCGCCCGCAATTCGACTAGCTGAGCTCGGCTGTAGACGGCAACCCGAACCGCGCGTTCGGTATTGAGGAGCAGTCGGTGGCTCGTGCAGTTGGCGAGAAACCGAAGGGTCCAGCGCCACAGGGCGGGGTCGGCGCGCATCCGGAACAACAGCGGTGCGTCTTTACGCCACAGCCACTTGAGCGCTTTCCAAGGTGTCTTCGGCGTTGCCCATGGAGTGGCGTGATTGGCGGAAATCTGACCGCCATTGGCGAAGCTGGTCTCCACCGCGGGACCCGGCTGTCGGTCAACAACCGTAACCTCGTGGCCAGCACGGGCAAGATAATAAGCGGTTGCAACACCGACCACGCCGGCGCCGAGGACGAGGACCTTCACGCTTTCAATCCCAGGAAAAATCGCATTCGGGCCGGAGTATAGGTTTTGTGACAGCTTTTCGCCAGCCCACGGTCCCACTATGCTCCTATCCATTGATTTCGCCAAAGTGAGGTCTAAAATGGTGCGCGAGACCGTTGCCCTGAGTGTCGAGGAGATGTACGCGGCCGATGCCGCCGCCATCGCCGCCGGTATTCCCGGTATTGAACTTATGGAAGCGGCGGGAACGGGGATCGCCCGGGATATCCGGCATCGCTGGCGTCCGCGGCCGGTGGCGATATTATGCGGTCCCGGCAACAATGGCGGCGATGGGTTCGTGGTCGCTCGGCTCCTGGCCGAACGGGGATGGCCGGTCCGTCTTGCGGTTCTGGGTTCGGTCGAAAAACTAAAGGGCGACGCCGCGGCCAATGCGCGACGCTGGAAAGGCGGGGTCGAGCCGTTGACGACCAAGGTGCTTGAGGGCGCTCCGCTGGTGGTCGATGCGCTGTTCGGCGCCGGACTGCAGCGTCCCTTGGCAGGAACCCCGGCCGCCGTGATCGAGCGGGTGAACGAGCGGAAACTTGATTGTGTCGCGGTCGATGTGCCCAGCGGGGTCCATGGCGACACTGGCGAGGTACTTGGCATCGCGCCTGTCTGCGTTTCCACGGTCACCTTCTTTCGCCCGAAACCCGGCCACATGCTGTTCCCCGGTAGAGGACTGTGCGGAGATCTGGTGGTCGTCGATATCGGTATCCCAGACATGGTATTGCCTGGGATTGCGCCGAAAACCTATGTGAACGGTCCCGGGCTGTGGCTCGAGCGCTTTCCATGGCCGAAACAGGACGGCAACAAGTATGGCCGCGGCCACGCGGTCATTCTCGGCGGCGACACGATGACCGGAGCTGCGCGCCTTGCTGCGGACGCGGCCAGGCGCTCGGGCGCCGGCTTGGTCACTGTCGCCGCAGTGCCGGAAACGTTCTCCATTTACTCCATGGGCAGCCCGGGCAATATCTTCAATCCCATCGCCACCCAGACAGAACTGGAAGAAACCATCGGCGACCCCAGATGCAATGCGCTGCTTGTCGGACCGGGGGCGGGGGTTTCTGAACAAACCCGCACCAGAGTGTTGGCGGTTCTCGAAACCGGTAAGCCCTGCGTGCTCGACGCGGACGCTTTGACTGTGTTCCGTGACGACCCGCAAACCCTGTTCGGTGCCATCACCGGCCCCTGTTTAATGACTCCGCACGATGGCGAGTTCACGCGAATCTTTGATGTCGCGGGCGACAAGCTCACGCGTGCCCGCGCCGCCGCTCGGGAAAGCGGCGCCACAATCCTGCTCAAGGGGGCCGATACGGTGGTCGCTTCTCCCGACGGGCAGGCAAGCATCAACACCTCGGCGCCGCCGGAACTGGCGACGGCGGGAAGCGGTGATGTGCTCGCCGGAATAGCGGTGGGCTTGATTGCGCAGGGGTTGCAGGTTTTCGAAGCCGCGAGCGCCGCCGCCTGGATCCATGGGATGGCGGCTGCGACGTTCGGGCCCGGCCTGATCGCGGAGGATCTCGTCGACGGAATTCCGTCCGTACTTGGAGCATTGAAAACGAGCGATATACTGGATTGATACGAACGGAGAATGGAAGAAGCCTTCGGCTCGATCCGTTGAACCCCAGAACTCAATTGTGAGGCTATGAACACCCAGGACAAGACCAGCCCTTGGAAACAGCGCGTACGGCGCCTCCGCGCCAGTTGGCAAACCATCGCCGGTGCGGAATACGATGCCGAAGCCGCGAGCTTGCGCCCCGACTTGCCCGGAGACGATCTCCAGCGATTGCGCAAACAGATGAACGCATGCCTTCAGGTGCGCGGCGGCGAGGTTTCCGCCCGTGCCCGCGCCGCGGCACTGGGGAAAGCGTATCTGGAACTCGATGCGACGGGCCGTGAGCGCTTTCTGACGCTGCTCGCTACCGATTTCGATGTGGTTGAGGCGGAAGTGGACGCCGCAATGGACGCTTTGAACGGCTCCACTGATGCGCAGGAACGTCGAGCCGCCCAGCGAGAGTTGCGCCGGTTTCTGGAGCCGCCACGGGTAAAATTACTTACGCAATTCAATAGTTTACCAGATGGAATTAAGTTTTTGGTGAACATGCGTGCGGAATTGTTGTCGCTGAAAGCCAAAGATCCGGCGTTGGTCATGCTGGACGACGATCTCAAGGGCGTGCTGGCCACCTGGTTCGATGTGGATTTCCTCGAGTTGAGGCGGATAACCTGGGATACCGCCTCCGGCGCGCTTCTGGAAAAGTTGATCTCTTATGAAGCCGTTCATCCTATTGAAAGTTGGGAGGACCTTAAGAATCGGCTTGATTTTGACCGGCGGTACTTCGCGTATTTCCATCCGCGTATGCCAGATGAACCTCTCATTTTTGTTGAGGTGGCGTTGGTCAACGGCATTGCGGACAATGTCCAGAATCTGTTGGATTCATCGGCGCCGTTGCAAAATCCCGAATCCGCCGATACGGCCATTTTCTATTCCATTTCCAACGCTCAACGCGGGCTCGACGGTATCAGTTTTGGCAATTTCTTGATCAAGAGGGTGGTCGATCACCTGTCGCATGAATTTCCGAATCTTAAAGCATTCGCGACGTTGTCGCCCATCCCGCGGTTCAATTCCTGGCTCGATAAAACCCTTTCGGAAGGGGAGCCGGGATTGCTGCGGGCTGCGGAGCGCAAAGCTCTCGCTAAAGCGCATGATGGGACGAAAGGGCCAAAGGGACTGTTGAAAGGTCTGTTGGCGAACACTGACTGGGTCGAAAACGAGGCGCTTACCAAGGCCTTGAAGCCGGTTTTGATGCGTCTCGGCGCGCGGTATCTGGCGCGAGAGAAGCGCCGTGGCACGGTGGCTTTCGATCCGGTCGCTCATTTCCACCTCAGCAATGGTGCCCGCATAGAACGGTTGAATTGGATGGCCGACGTGTCGCGGAAGGGCTTGGGCCAATCCTCGGGGATGATGATCAATTATCGCTACGACCTCTCCCAGATCGACAGCAATCATGAAGGCTACCGGTCGAAGGGCAAAGTTGCCGTCTCGTCAGCCGTCAAGAGTCTCTTGAAGGAGTGAACACTGTATCGACGCTTTTCACAGCTCCGGTTTTCCTCTATCTCTACCGGCGTCGAGTGTGACGAATGGGCAACATGGCGGGTGTTTTGCTGCCCCGCTTCGATCAACTTGACAAAGGGAAGGCTCCTAACCCTCCGAGGGAAAAGACAAATCCGGGCAGCTAAGTGGACGAGGTGGCGAAAGTGGTTCCGTGGTCGTAAGGATTGCGGCGTCGCGCAGGTCGGTAATGCGATTGACACAAGCAGTCGAATGGTTGTTAGAGTTGCGCGATTTCGCTGACAGCTGCGCTTGAATCGGCGGGCGTGGTGGAATTGGTAGACACGCAGGTTTTAGGTACCTGTGACGCAAGTCGTGGGGGTTCAAGTCCCTCCGCCCGCACCAGAGCGCCAAGGCGAATTGGTTTTCACGTCATCACCCTCCGAGCGGCGCTGCCTAGGATCAATCGAGAGCAAAAACGAAGCTGAGAACGTCACGGGACTAATCATGGAAGTTACTGAGAGCAAAGTTGAAGGGTTGAGCCGGGAATTTAAGGTCGCTATTCCGGCCGCCGACGTTGAGGAAAAGATTGTTGACCGGCTAAAAAAGTTGGCGCAGTCGGCGCGGATACCCGGGTTCCGACCCGGTAAGGTTCCGGTGCAGCTGCTCCGTCAGCGCTATGGCGACGCCGTCAAAGGAGAGGTGCTCGAGGAAGCGGTCAAGGAATCGTCATCGTCGTTGGTGAGCGAGCGCGGCCTGCGTCCCATCGGAGAACCTAAGATCGAGCTCGACTCGTTCGAGGATGGCGGGAGTCTTGAGTATACCATCGCTGTCGATCTATTCCCCGAATTCGACCTTCCGGATTTCTCGAAAATCGAATTGGAGCGCCAGGTCGCGGAAGCCGACGAAGAGGAAGTGAACAAAACTCTCGAACGCTTGGCTGACGCCAATAAGTCCTCCGCCCCGTTGAAAGACGCGCGGCCAGCTGCGAACGGCGATACGGTGGTGATCGACTTCGTCGGCAGTGTGGACGGTGAGAACTTCGATGGCGGCGCAGCCGAGGGATTCCAGCTCGAATTGGGATCGGGCCGGTTCATTCCCGGCTTCGAAGAGCAGTTGGTGGGCGCCTCGACGGGTGACGAACGCTCGATCGTCGTAACTTTTCCGGAAGCTTATGGCGAGGCCTCGTTGGCTGGCAAAGAGGCCACCTTCGAGGTCAAGGTGAATGAGGTTCAGGAGACGGTGGCGGCGCCCATCGACGACGATCTCGCCAAGAGGTTCGGAATGGACAGCCTCGACGCCCTGAAGCAACAAATTCGCGACAGCCATGCCGAAGAGTTCAAGAAGCTCTCGCGCATGAAGGTGAAGCGGGTTCTGCTGGACAAGCTGGCAGAGATGCACGATTTCGAGCTGCCGCCGGGCATTGTCGAGCGCGAGTTTCAGGGCATCGTCCAGCAGTTTAAAGCTGAGAAACAGGAGTCCGATCATGACCACGACCACGACCACGATCATGACCATGAGGCTCAGGACGGCGCGGATGCCGATCTCACCGAAGAGCAGCGGACGGAGTATCAAGAAATCGCCGAGCGGCGGGTACGGCTTGGCGTTTTGCTCGCAGAAATCGGTAGAGTGAACAATCTTCGGGTTACGGACGATGAATTGACCCGGGCCATGTATGCGGAAGCGCAGCGATTTCCTGGGCAGGAACAGATGGTCTTTGAATATTTCACCAAAGAGCCGAAGGCCAAGGAAGCATTGGCCGCGCCCGTTCTGGAAGACAAGGTCGTTGATTTCATTCTCGAGATGGCCGCAGTGACGGATCGCACGGTTTCCGCCAAGGAGCTCATCGATGATGGCGAAGAGGCCGAGGACAAGGCGGATTGAGGACGGCGCATTGCAGACTATCTTATATCGAAAGGTATGGTGAAACCGCTCTTAACCGCCACAGTCGGGGCAGGGTAAATAGAGTAAATTGACGAGGAGTTCGAGCCAAGGATGGATCACGCCTTGCAAACACAAATGAATACATTGGTTCCCATGGTGGTCGAAACCACCAACCGCGGGGAGCGTGCCTACGACATCTATTCGCGGCTCCTGAAGGAAAGAATCATTTTTCTAACAGGCCCTGTGCACGATGGTATCTCAAGCCTTATCTGTGCCCAGTTGCTGTTTTTGGAGTCCGAAAATCCGAATAAGGATATAGCGCTTTATGTGAATTCGCCAGGGGGCGTCGTGACCTCGGGATTGGCGATTTATGATACGATGCAGTACATACGGCCGGAGATATCCACGGTCTGTATCGGACAGGCGGCGTCCATGGGATCGTTGCTTTTGGCGGCCGGCGCGGCCGGAAAACGGTATGCCTTACCCAATGCCAGAATCATGGTTCATCAGCCTTCGGGCGGGTTCCAGGGCCAGGCTACGGACATCGAAATTCACGCTCGTGAAATTCTCTCCCTTAAAGAACGCCTTAACGAGATCTATGTTAAGCATACCAATCAGCCGTTGGAGGCTATTCAGGATGCAATGGAGCGGGACCGGTTCCTGACACCGGAAGACGCCAGCGATTTTGGCCTGATCGATGAGGTGGTTGTAAGCCGGCCTAAAACGGATGACGAAGACGATTCCTCGAACGGCGGAAAATCCTAACGAGGTGGAGTCGACGGGAATACGAGCCTTGCGCGGGTTGGACTTTTCAGCCTGCCGGCGCAAAATATTCGAGAGTATTTGCAATACTCTTGCAACTAGGTCACTCTTTGGGGATTGTGCGCCCAATACTCAAGTGGCTAACATACGCGAGTTGCATTCGGCGCTGGCGGTGGCACGGAAAAAGCGATGAGCAAAACTGCAGGTAGCGATTCGAAGAACACACTCTATTGCTCCTTCTGCGGCAAGAGCCAGCATGAGGTGCGTAAGCTCATCGCTGGACCAACGGTGTTCATTTGCGATGAGTGTGTCGAACTCTGCATGGACATCATCCGCGAAGAGCACAAGAGTGGCTTGGTTAAATCCGGCGACGGTGTTCCGACCCCCAATGAGATTTGCGCGGTGCTCGACGATTACGTGATCGGTCAAGATCGGGCGAAGCGCGTTCTCTCCGTGGCGGTACACAACCACTACAAGCGGATCGGACATGGCGGCAAAAACAACGACGTTGAGTTGGCGAAGTCCAATATTCTGCTTATCGGGCCGACTGGGTGTGGGAAAACACTGCTTGCCCAAACGCTCGCGCGAATCCTCGATGTGCCCTTTACCATGGCCGACGCTACGACCCTGACCGAAGCGGGATATGTGGGCGAAGATGTTGAGAACATTATTCTAAAACTACTTCAGGCCGCCGATTATAACGTTGAACGCGCCCAGCGCGGTATCGTTTACATCGACGAGGTCGACAAGATCTCCAGGAAATCCGACAATCCGTCCATAACGCGGGATGTGTCGGGCGAGGGCGTGCAACAGGCGCTGCTCAAAATTATGGAAGGAACTGTCGCAAGCGTTCCTCCGCAAGGGGGCCGCAAGCATCCGCAGCAGGAATTCCTGCAGGTGGACACCACCAATATTTTGTTCATTTGCGGTGGTGCGTTCTCCGGCCTCGACAAGATCATCTCGGCGCGCACCAAAGGTACCACAATCGGCTTCGGCGCCGACGTTCGGGCGCCGGACGAACGCCAGACCGGAGAAATCCTCCGCGAAGTGGAGCCCGAGGATCTGCTCAAATTTGGATTGATCCCCGAATTCATCGGACGCCTCCCGGTGTTGGCCACGCTTGGTGAGCTCGACGAAGACGCGCTGATCGAGATTTTGACCAAACCGAAAAACGCGCTGATCAAGCAGTATCAGCGGTTGTTCGAGATGGAAGGGGTCCGCCTCGAGTTCACCGAAGGCGCGCTGAGAAGCGTCGCGCTTGGCGCGGTCATCCGCAAAACAGGTGCCCGTGGACTCCGGTCCATCATGGAAAACATCCTGCTTGATACCATGTATGAACTACCTGGGCTGGATGGCGTCGAGGAGGTCGTGATCAACCGCGAAGTCGCGGATGAGCAGGCCAAACCGCTCTATATCTATGCGGACCGTCGGGACGACGTGGGTACCAGCAATAGCGCCTGAGTGCTCAATCGGCCAAGCCCTTGACCGCAGCCGTCCTTAAGCCCACCTTACGGGTGGCGCTGAACCTGATTACGCATCTCTCGACACAATAATCGACGACCAAAACAGCGTTTCCCAACTGAAAAGGCGTTTTGATCTTGACCAATCCAGCTGATCTTTATCCGGTTTTGCCTCTGCGCGACATTGTGGTCTTTCCGCATATGATCGTGCCCCTCTTCGTGGGCCGTGAAAAATCGGTGCGTGCCCTCGAGGACGTCATGAAGGACGATCGGCAAATCTTGCTGGTTGCGCAGAAGAACGCGGCCCAGGATGATCCAAACCCCGATGACATTTTCTCGGTTGGCACGGTTTCCACGGTTCTGCAATTGCTTAAGTTGCCCGATGGCACCGTCAAGGTTCTCGTGGAAGGCGGTCAGCGGGCTGAGATCGACGTTTTCACGGATCGCGAGGAGTTCTTCGAGGCCCACGCTCAGTTGATCGACGAAAAGGTCGGCGACGCGCAGGAATTGGAAGCCTTGGCTCGAACCGTGGTCGGCCAGTTCGAACAATATATCAAGCTCAACAAGAAGGTGCCGCCGGAAGTGCTGGTTTCGATCAATCAGATCGATGACTCCAGCAAACTGGCGGATACCATCGCATCTCATCTTGCTTTGAAGATTTCGGACAAACAGGAATTGCTCGAAATCGAAACGGTGGCGGAGCGGTTGGAGCGCGTTTACTCGCACATGGAAGCGGAGATTGGCGTTCTCCAGGTGGAGAAGCGAATCCGCAATCGTGTAAAACGACAGATGGAGAAAACACAGCGCGAGTACTACTTGAACGAGCAGCTCAAGGCGATCCAGAAGGAACTGGGCGAAGGCGAAGATGGTCGCGACGAGAACAGTGAGCTGGAAGAACGCATCAAGAAGACCGCGCTGAGCAAGGAAGCTCGCGAAAAGGCTACGGCTGAACTGAAAAAACTGCGGTCCATGAGCCCGATGTCGGCCGAGGCCACGGTGGTACGCAACTATCTCGATTGGATGCTTGGGATTCCTTGGAAGAAGCGCACCCGTATCAAGAAAGACATCAAGCTTGCGCGCGAGGTTCTAGACGCCGATCACTTCGGCCTGGAGAAGGTCAAGGACCGTATCCTGGAATATCTCGCGGTTCAACAGCGTACCCACAAGCTACGCGGCCCGATTTTGTGCCTTGTTGGCCCTCCTGGTGTCGGCAAGACGTCACTGGGCCAGTCCATCGCGAAGGCGACCGGACGCACCTTCGTACGCATGTCCCTTGGCGGCGTGCGTGACGAGGCCGAGATTCGCGGACATCGACGCACGTATATCGGATCCATGCCGGGAAAAGTTATTCAGGGCATGAAGAAAGCTAAGGCGTCCAATCCGCTGTTCCTCCTTGATGAAGTGGACAAGATGGGACACGACTGGCGAGGCGACCCGGCTTCGGCGCTGTTGGAGGTGCTCGATCCGGAACAGAACGCCAGTTTCAACGACCACTATTTGGAGATCGATTACGATCTTTCGGATGTGCTGTTCGTAACCACCGCGAATTCCATGAACATGCCGCCACCGTTGCTGGATCGCATGGAAATCATCCGCATATCGGGTTACACCGAGGACGAAAAGGTGCAGATCGCCAAGCGGCACCTGATTCCAAAACAGGTTGAGGCGCATGGCCTGAAGGATGGAGAGTGGTCCATATCCGACGCCGCTTTGCGTGATCTCGTTCGGTACTATACCCGCGAAGCCGGCGTGCGGAACATGGAACGCGAAATCGCTAATCTGGCCAGAAAAGCCATCAAGGACATCATGATGGGCGACCGGTCGCAGGTTCACCTCGATCGCCGCAACCTAGCCAAGTACGCCGGGGTTAAACGGTTTCGCTATGGCGAGGCGGAGACGGAGGACCTTGTAGGCGTCAGTACGGGCTTGGCGTGGACGGAAGTGGGGGGCGAGTTGCTGTCCATCGAAGCCGTCATGGTGCCGGGCAAGGGACGCATGACGATCACCGGCAAGCTCGGAGATGTCATGCAGGAATCCATCCAGGCGGCGCGGTCGTACGTTCAGTCTCGGGCGGATCGATTCGGTGTTCGCCCGACAATTTTCTCCAATAAGGACATCCATGTGCACGTTCCGGAAGGGGCAACCCCTAAGGATGGCCCCTCGGCGGGCGTCACCATGGTGACATCCATTGTCTCCGTTTTGACCGGAGTTCCGGTTCGCAAAGACGTTGCAATGACCGGTGAAGTAACGTTGCGCGGGCGTGTCTTGGTGATCGGCGGTTTGAAGGAAAAACTGCTGGCGGCTCACCGTGGTGGGTTAAAAACCGTCCTGATTCCCAAGGACAACGAGCGGGAATTGTCCGAAATTCCCGATAACGTAAAGAAGGGGCTGACCATCATTCCGGTGGCGACTGTTGACGAAGTCCTTGAAAACGCACTGGTATCCAAACTCACGCCCATAGAATGGGACGAAGACGCGGAAACTGAAAAAGCTGGGATTTCGTCATCGCAAGCAGATGAGGATGATGTGGGTGGAGTGATGACCCACTAACGAAGTGAGCACAATTGAAGTGCTTTGGACGTCATCGAAGTGGAGTGTTCAATCCCATGTTGCCGGTGTGCTCGGATCCCTCGCGATCCGGGTAGAGCACGATAGCCCTTGTGAGAAAACTTTGGAAAATCTGCGGAAAACGGCGGTTCTTGAATTGACTAATTGGTTGAGCCCAATCTAGACTTCGCGCACATGACGATCTATTCAACATCGTCTTTTAAGTTTTCGTTCCATCGCCAATCTTTCGGGGGGCATATCCTTTGAATAAAAACGATCTTGTTGCAGCAGTCGCAGATGATTCTGGTCTTTCCAAAAAAGATGCTGCAAGCGCTGTCGACAGCGTAATAAATGTCATCACTGATGCGTTGAAAACCGGCGACGAAGTCCGGTTGGTTGGTTTCGGTACATTCGCGGTGACTCATCGGGCGGCTTCCCAAGGCCGGAATCCGCGCACTGGCGAGACGATTGAGATATCGGCTTCCAAGCAGCCGAAGTTTAAGGCCGGACGGGCTTTGAAGGACGCAATCAACGACTGAGGTTTGCGCGCCTCGGCAGCTCTACGATGCTCTGTAATTGCTGCGCGACGCTCTGCATCCTTGAGATCACTCCTGTCTTGCTCAAGTGCACTTCTTGGTAAACGATTGCATTTACCTTGTGTGCTTGTTGGGCGGTTAGCTCAGTTGGTAGAGCGCCACGTTTACACCGTGGATGTCGGCGGTTCGAGCCCGTCACCGCCCACCAAGCCCGCGATAACTATCTAATTTCCTGGAAGGGCGTTTTCACAGACGTCCTTTTTTTGTGCGAGCGATACGGCAATATGACTGTAATACTGAAGTTCAACAGTATGGGCTATTTTTCTGAATTGTGAACTGAGTCATTTCAA
>CAKZLS010000068.1 GCA_937127205.1 uncultured Rhodospirillales bacterium | reverse complement strand
ACCACGCTCCTTGCCGGAAACCTTGGAAGGCCGTCACAATGGGTTCCTATCAATGGGCGTTGGTATTAGTCCGAAGAATTGTGATCCGTCGAGAGATCGACCGGATGCTATCCCTACGTATTCTCAGACAGCACTTCCAGCAAAGCCTCACGATCGGCGAAGGCGCCTTTTGCTGCGTCGTGCTTATGATCCAACTTCCGTTCGAGCCGGGCAATTTCCCTGCCCGCTGCCGCTAACTCCTGGTTGAGCATTTGTAATATTGCAACGTTTTTTTCCAGTTGCTCGACCTCGTGTTCCGCAACAAGCAGGAGATCGTTGCCCGACGCATAAATGGCTCCGCGCAAGGATGTAACTTTGTTGCTTGTGTCCCCAATGTTGAAGATACCGCTATAAATCGTGCCGTCCGACGGTTTGGCTTGCCGTGCCGCAAATTGATCGAACCGCGGATTTACGAATAGGGAACGGACATCCAAAAGTTCATCCGCCGAAGTCTCGCTCGGGATCAAGCGTAAGAATGTTGGGTTGGCATCGTTCAGCACGCCGTCTCGCGTGAGAAGTGCGGCGGCAACAGCGTTCAAGTCGCGGAGAAAACCCGGTAACCGCGTTGGCAATGTGTCGTTGGTCAGAGCCATCGATATCATGTCATCTCCTTAACAGCTTTTGCAGCGTCTGGGCTCCAGCTATCGGCTCCAAGCCAACGCCAAACCTCATTCAGCTGATTTGTTGGCAACCCTCCCACCATAATTATTGGGCAGCGCGATCCGAGTTCGGCCCTCACGACACCGATCAATCGCCTTAGCGTTGGGAGTTGCTGCACCATCGATGCGGAAAATCCCGCGACCTCGGGCCTTGTGCTATCGAGATGGGCGACGAGGTCATCAGTCGGAGTATTCGCACCCAAGAACTGAACCGTCCAACCGGCAATTTCAAAGGCGTCGGAGACCATGCGAAGTCCAAGAACGTGTTCACTGCCCTCGACCCCGGCGAATAGAGCGGTCCTTCTCGACGGCCCGGCAAACAATTCGGCGGTGAGATAGATCTGGGTAAGAAGGGTCTGTACAATTGCTGTGGCCAAGTGCTCCTGCGCAACCGTAATCTGGTTTCGCTGCCATAGGATCCCGACATCGTACAGTGCCGGCTGGAACAGGCGCGTGGCGACTTCCGCATAGTCGCCCGAGGCTTCCCACGACATCTGTGAGAAAGACCGCGCTCCTTCGACATCGCCGTTAATCAGGCACTTGGTCAATGCGGCCACGTGTGGGAGATCTCGGGGTCGATAAGCGCAATAGGGCGGTTCACTCGGTTCTCGTCCACCAGCGAGGGCAAAACGTCCTTGTTCGAGAACGTCTGAGATGCGATCGCTTATGGTCGACTCCAGGGCCTCGTCAAAAAAGCGACGGAGGAGTTCCAGGGACTCGTCCAGGGATTGCTTCGACCCCCCCCGGCTCTCCAAGACCGTCGCCAGCCAGCGAACGTAGTCCGTGAAAAAGATGGAGGCTCCGGTCTGGAGGGCGCCGTTCAGAAATTCAAGGTGGTCTTTCAAGTCCTGTTGTGTGGGCAATCGTCCCCTGGTTCCACGCACCACCGTGAGCTCCGCGTACCGGCGGTAAAGCTCATCCGCGACCCAGCGTATTGCGTCATCTGAAAGGCGCTCAACGGCTTCGATTGCCTGTAAAGAAGCGTTTTCGTCGGCTGCGGTGAAACCAGGTTGCATGACGACTTTCACTCAATCGGACGCAGGTTCGAAAAATCGCGGACAAGTACCGCCGCCAACGATCTTAAGGCCGCGTGGTGTGAAGCGGTGGGTGTTTCCAATTGCATGACTCTTATACCAGGGGCGAAAATTCGTCTCGTTCGACCAGTAGGGGGTCAGAGAGAAATCGTTCGTATCCTCCTGCGGTGAGATCACCTCCATTCGGAGAAAACCAGGGAGCCGCGGTCACCGCGTGGGGCCGATTTCTGACCTCATCGCAGACAACACTTGCCATGGCGTCAGCCACGACAAAACGACTGCTTGCAACAAATCCTGGGCTTCTTCGCGAATCTCAAGGGCTCAAGCGGCTTTCGCAAAAAAAGGGTCGGTCCATTCAACCGTTACTATATTGTAATATTAAACACCGATCGCGAAAAGGCTTTATAACTGTGTTTGGCGTATTCACCGAGGTCGTTCACCAGGGAGAAGGGGTCAAGGGAAAAGAGGTCAGGGCTATTGTTGTACTACTCATGCGATTTTGGGTGACAAGCGCGGTGCGGTAGCGGGGGCATGGGATCGGAACGCGGTGATGAAACACGCAAAACTACACCGTTGGAGTTCCGGGGATAAAGTACGCACCAGGCGTCCGGATCCGGCGCTGCAACTCGGTACCCGTGCCCCCGTCGAGAATGACGGTTCCGCCGGTCTTAAGACGATGGTCCAAGGCTGAATAAGGAATGGGAAAAGCTCCTCTTTGCCGATTATTTGAAGTGATGTCTGTCATTGAGGCTCAGGGTCAGCCTCGCTTGGGGGCGGCCGGCTGGGACCATGCGCGAGCCGTGCGATTGGTATCCCCGTAGGCCGTAACGGCGCAGGCGTCGACTGATTATCATGTCCCCAGAACCCGTTAGCACGCCGCCGTGAAGGCGACGACGTTTCCCGGCGGAAAGCCGATCGACAGCGTCACCGGCACCATCGTGGCGATCGCGGCCGCCTGCGCGTTGACAACTTGAAGACCAGCGGCATCGCCACCGCTCCCCCTGCCTCGCAATCAGCCGACATGAGCCCTTAGCATGCGATCCTACTCTCAACGAATAAAGCATGGTAAATGCCTTTCTTCAGCCGGCTCCTGAACACAGTAGCATTGAATAGTTGATTTTGCTTCCAGTGAAACGAGGTCATTTTAATGACGAACCACGTACGCAATATTTTTGGGCTGACACTTGGTTTGGTTCTTCTCGCGGCATTGTCAACCGGTGCCGCCGCGCAGAAAGAAAACACAAGCGAGGGTGACGCCTCGGATCAAGCGAAACAATCGGCCTCCGCAGGGTCAGTGAAAAGCGATCTTCCGCCGGCCACTATCGATCCCGATACAAGCCTAGAAATATTGGAGATGCTCCTTGTTCCCTTGACCGAGGAAGACCTTGCCGCGCTTGCAGCCGAGTGGCGCGCAATCGTCAAAGGCTACATTTCCGAGTTGGCTGACCTACAGGTGGTCGTCGCGTCAGGCACGGACACCGAGAGCGAAGCGGCGCGAGAAAAGTGGCTTCAGCTGACCGATCAGCAAAAGACGCTGTTCAAAAAATATGCAACCGTGCTGGATGCTTGGGAGGAAAAGGGTGCGGATGAGGAAGACCTCAAAAAATTCCAGCGGTACCGGACGGCGATTCTGACCGAGGGCATTCGCTTGAGCGATCCGCAGACTATCGCTTCCCGGGCTTTATCCTGGATCACTGACGAAGATGGCGGAGTGGCCGTAGCTCTAAAGATCGCGATTTTTGCGGTATCCATTTTTGGGATGATACTCATCGCGCGGATTTTTCGAGTTTTCATGCGTAACCGTATAGGCAGCATACGGCATATCTCAAAACTTCTTCAGACTTTCCTGGTCACGGTTAGCTATTGGATCATTATATCGATTGGTTTGATGTTCGTTCTCTCGGCCCTTGGCGTCGACATTACCCCGCTTTTCGCGCTTTTCGGAGGCGCGTCCTTCATTCTCGCTTTTGCTTTCCAGGATACGTTGGGCAATCTGGCGAGCGGCCTCATGATCATGATCAATCGACCTTTCGACGAGGGTGAGTATGTCGACATCGGAGGTGTAGCCGGCACGGTCAAATCCGTGAGTATCGTTACAACAACGGTTATCACCCCCGACAATAAGGTCATCGTGGTGCCGAACAAGAATGTATGGGGAAACGTGATCACAAATATCACGACCAGCTCAACCCGGCGGGTCGACCTGATATTCGGCATTTCGTACGACGATTCAATTTCCGATGCGATCAGCGTGATGGACCGAACGGTCAAAGCGCATCCGCTCGTCCTTTCGGAGCCAGAGCCGATGATCCGGGTGCATGAACTCGGGGATAACTCGGTCAACTTCATATGCCGTCCTTGGGTCAACACAGAAAACTATTGGACGGTTTATTGGGATCTAACGCGCCAAGTGAAGGAAGGGTTCGACGACGCTGGAATATCCATTCCGTTTCCGCAGCGTGACATCCACATTAAGGCAGAGCATGGTAGGCACAAATCCTTGGATACAGGTTCGACACCCTCCAGCCAGCCCAGGACGCAAACTTTTGCCGATGGCGACGAAGGGCATGAGAGCGACTCAACAATCTGAAGAATCGCTTGTATGCAGATTTATCGGAAAGAAGGCTGCAACGCGGGTCAC
This sequence comes from uncultured Rhodospirillales bacterium, assembly GCA_937127205.1. GTDB lineage: Bacteria > Pseudomonadota > Alphaproteobacteria > Rhodospirillales > Defluviicoccaceae > CAKZLS01. Next base: position 2,283 of record CAKZLS010000068.1, on the reverse strand, counting down.
GGTGCGGAATCTGTTGAATTCCAGGGCTAAACAGGGCTGCATGCGATATAGTGGTAGGGGCCTGTTCGTCGACCCAGAACGCGACCACGTATGTCGGTGGTCCATTTGTCTGCTAATGAAGCCCCGAAGCTTGGCAACGAACGCTCGCTCCCGGGTTCGACACAAGGCGGTGAAAGGTCCAGATTGGGCAAGGGTCTGCGCCACGTCGAGTGTTGGTCCGCAGCCGAGTGCATTTTGGGCGTCTCGCTGTACTGGCGTTGACGGGGAGTTTTAGCCATCATCGGTCGTCGGCTTGGCCGGCGCGGCGGTTTGCGCCAACCTCAAAAAGTGACTCGAGCTGCTATTATTCGCCCAGATCCCAACCTTGACGCTCGGCACCTTCTTTTAATTTCTGCGCGATCTCGTCGACACTTCTCGTTATTGCCTGGTCCATCGAGCCTGAGCCCGTAGCTTCTGCGGTGCCCCTGACCGCCCCGCCAACGATCAAACCGATCGGATTGGCGGTGGCCGCGAAGACCGCGACCGGGACGGCGGCGCCGGGCAAATAATCGCCACCAGATTTGAGTTTGCCGCCGCCGAGCCGCCGCAGGCCCTCAGGTGTCATCTGAAAGACTTCGACCGCTGTGGTCAATTCGGCGTTGCCATAGCCCATTCCCACGGCCACCCGTGTTGTGGCGCTTCCCTCGGAGACCGAGACGAAATAACCTCTGATGACAATGTCGTTGATAAGAGGAGCCGGCTGGCCCGCTGCGCGCACCGCGGGCAAACCGAAGGCGTTCAACTTCTCCACGAGTTGATCCGCCATTTCAGCGCCAAGCTTTCGGGAAACCTCAAGCTGCTCGCTTGTCAGAGGTTTGGAATTAGCCGTATAGCGGCTAAACCAGGAACCGGGCGGAACTTCGGCGGGGTCCGCGACGAAGTTATGAACAATTATGCGGTCCGCTTGTGGGATTTTCGGGCCTTCGTAATCATCACGTTCCACAACCTTGGTGGACGAGCACCCAGCAGCAGCAACTAGTGTGAACATCAAGACGGCAAGATAACGGAATCGCATTATTCTAAACTCCATCGAAAAATCGGCAAACCAGGCGCGCATAGTCGCAAGCGACCTCCATCTGCGTTAGCACGGCGCCTCTAGCGCGGCTTGTCGAGCTTTTGTAATTCGATTGCGGCCTGCACCGCCCTCGCGACCACGCCGTAGATGTGGAAGTCTGGCGTGAGAAAGCAGGTGCCTTGGACCAGAGGTGTGATGCCCTCATCCAATTTGGCGCGTCCGCTTGGTGTATCCTCGAATTTCATGCCATAGCGCTGGCCGGCTCGCACGGCAAAATCAAACTCGAGCGCATCCTGCTGCTCGTCGGCCATCTGTCCGAACTGTCGGCACGTCAAAAAAGATGCCGTCTCAAAAGGTATTGGCGATACAGCCGGAACCTGCGGCGGTGACGCATTTGTAGCATGGCGAAAGGCCGTCGCCGTGACGTTATGCAGATATGCGGTGGGAAAAACCGTGCATCCGGCGCGAATCAAGGTTCCCAGTTGGCTGTCTAGAGAACCGCCTTCAACATATGGTAAGCCGTAGAAGTTGCTCGCGCGTTTGACGAGCGCGACGGCAAATCGGACGCGGTTCTCGCGCGGCATCGCCTGCGTATCAAGACACGATACGTACGCAGCGTCCTCAAAGCTCATCCCAAGATCTTGGGCAAAAACCGAACCGCTCACCAGAGCAAGCGGGAAGATGACAACAGCCAGGATGCGTTTCATTGGACGCCCCTCTTCAATCAAAGATGTTTATCAAACTAAAAGGTCGCTTGTTTCCAATAAGTTTCACTCTGCCGCTCATTTGCTTATCGCTGAACCACCAAGATAACCGGCCGCCCCTCCGATCAGCCCTGCACCGACAGTCGTCGCCACTCCGCCTCCGGCAACCATTGAAATCCCGGAACCTAACGCCGCGCCGGTTGCCGCACCTTTCTGGCCAGTCGTCATGCCTTCACAGGCTGCAAGTGAGCCTACGAGCATCAGAGCAGTCACAACCGCAAAGAAACGGTCGCCACCAGACCTTTGAACAGTTTTCGTCGCCATGAGTCCTCTCCAACATCACTAACCGCCGCCTACGATATTCGCTATGAACTGCGGGAATACCCGGCCGACGATAAGTTGTCGCGTCCATTAGGTTTTAATCATAGCGCGAATTGCTGCAGCGCACAATTGTGAACCGCGCAAGAACCATGCAAGAGGTAACTCTTTTAGATAAAAGATCAATCGGAGAGACTTCAGGACACC
>CAKZLS010000067.1 GCA_937127205.1 uncultured Rhodospirillales bacterium | reverse complement strand
TGCGGGATAACGTCTCCGGCCCGCTGCACGATGACGGTATCGCCTTCGCGAACCTGCTTGCGCTCGATCTCGTCTTCGTTGTGAAGAGTCGCCCGCGACACCACCACGCCACCGACGGTGACCGGCTCCAACTCGGAAACCGGCGTCAGCGTCCCGGTCCGGCCCAGTTGTATCCGAATGGCATTAAGCCGCGTCTGCGCCTTCTCCGCTTCGAACTTCTGGGCGATCGCCCAGCGCGGCGCCCGGCTGACAAACCCCAACCTCTCCTGCCAGTCGATGCGGTTGACCTTGAAGACGATGCCGTCGATGTCGTAGTCCAGACCCGCGCGAGCCTCGTTGAGGTCAGCGTAAAAGGCCAGCATGTCTTCGACGGTCCGGCATAGTTTCGCCAACGGGTTTACATGGAAACCGAGCCGCGTAAGGGCGTCCAAGAAACCCTGATGGGTATCGGCCAATGGTTCGCTCATCTGCCCCCAGCTGTAAGCAAAGAAACGCAATGGCCGATCGGCGGTGATCGTCGAATCCAATTGCCGGAGTGAGCCTGCGGCGGCGTTTCGGGGGTTGGCGAACACCTTGGCGCCGTTGGCTTGCTGGCGCTGGTTAAGGGCGGCGAAGTCCTGCTTGGTCATGTAGACCTCGCCCCGCACCTCCAGAGTCTTCGGCACGCTTCCCGAATCCCCGTCAATCCTTTCGGGAACATCGTTGAGGGTGCGAAGATTGGCGGTCACGTCCTCTCCGGTGGTACCGTCGCCGCGGGTAGCGCCTTGGACGAAACGGCCGCGCTCATAGCGAAGCGACACCGAAAGGCCGTCGATCTTGGGTTCGGCCATCATCTCCAGCGGGATCGATGGATCGTCCCGGAGTTGCTTGAGAAACCGACGGACTCCGTCGACGAAATCCCGGAGATCCGCTTCGTTGAACGCATTGCCCAGCGACAGCATGGGCTTGGCGTGAACCACCTTGGCGAAACCGCTTGCCGGCGCCGCGCCCACCCTTTTCGATGGGCTATCCTCGCGGACAAGGCCGGGAAACCGAGCCTCGATGTCGGCGTTGCGCCGTCGCAGGGCATCGTAGTCGGCGTCGATGAGCGTCGGTGCATCGTCCTGGTAATAGGCCCGGTCATGTTCGGCAAGTTCGCTGGCCAGCGCGGCCAACTCTTCGGCCGCTTGCTCCTCGTTCAAAACCTCGACGGGAATGTCACGATAGGCGCTCGAGGTCATGCGGTGGTGCCCAGCAAAAGGCTCTCCGCCGCCGCTCGCGCTTCGTCGGTCACGCGCGCGCCGGCGAGCATCCGCGCGATTTCCTCGGTGCGCTCGTTCACGTCGAGCACTTCCACCGACGTCCGGGTGCCCACGTCGCTGGAGGACTTGGAAACCCGCCAATGATACCCACCCCGGGCGGCCACCTGCGGCGAATGGGTCAGCACCAGGACCTGGACGCTGGACGCCAGGTGGGCCAGGCGCTCGCCCACCGCCGCCGACACCGCGCCGCTGACGCCCGAATCCACCTCGTCGAACACCAGCGTCGGCACGGGGTCGGCCTGGGCCAGCACCACTTTGAGGGCCAGCATGAACCGCGAAAGCTCGCCGCCGGACGCGATCTTGTTCAAAGGTCCCGGCGGCATTCCGGGATTGGTGGCCACTTCGAAGCAAACCCGGTCGCCGCCGTTCTCGCCCCAATCGTCTTCTTCCAAAGCTTCGACGCGGGTTTGGAAGCGGGCCTTGCCGAGACGCAACGGATCCAGTTCGCCCGCGACGCCTTCGTCGAGCCGCGCCGCCGCCTCAGTCCGGGCAGCGCTCAGCCGGTTCACGGCGTCGCGAAAGCGCTCCCGCGCCTGTTCCTCTTCGCGCGCCAGCTGGATGATGCCATCGGCGCCATCGTCCATCGCCGCCAACTTCGCGGCCATGTCTTCAAGCAGCGGCGCCAGGTCATCGACCGTGCATTGATGTTTGCGGGCCAGGGCGCGAAGGGCGAACAGCCGCTCCTCGACCTCCTCCAGGCGGCGGGGATCCAGATCCAGGTCGGAGACCGCGCGCTCCAACAGGGCCTGTCCCTCGGTGACGTCCGACAGGGCGCGGTCGAGGGTCGCGATCACCTCATCGAGCCGTCCGTCGGCCTTGTCGGCGACCCGCTCCAGCTGGCGGACGACGACCCTGAGCGAGTCTTCGACCCCGCGGCTGGCATTGCCGGCGCCGAGCTCGGTTCCCGCCGCGTTCAATGCCTCCATCAGCTTTTCGCTGTTCATCAGGAACATTCGCCGCTCGGCCAGTTCCTCCTCCTCGCCGGCCCGGGGCTCGATCGCTTCCAGTTCGTCCACGGCATGGCGGAGAAACTCTTCATCCCGCCGCGCGGCTTCCAGCCGGGCCTCCGCCTCGGACCGGAGATCCGCCGCCCGGCGCCAATCACCGTGGGCGGTCTTGGTGTCGCCGGTCATCGGCTCCAAGCCGCCAAAGGCGTCGAGCAGCTCGCGATGGGGGGACGGATCGAGCAGACGCTGGCTTTCGAATTGGCCATGGATCTCCACCAGCGCCTCGCCGACCCGCCGCAGCAGGGAGACGCTCACCGGCTGATCGTTGATGTAGGCGCGCGACCGGCCGTCACTACCCAGCACGCGCCGCAACACCAAGCCATCCTCCAGGCCGTCGATCCCGTGCTCGGACACCAGCGGCTCCACCGGATGGCCGGGCCCCACGTGAAAACCGGCGGTCACCACCGCTTGAGCCGCATCCTTGCGCACCAAGCGGGCATCGGCGCGGGCGCCGAGTGAAAGCCCCAGCGCATCCAGCAGGATCGACTTGCCGGCACCCGTTTCGCCGGTCAGCGCGCACAGGCCCGGTTGGAATTCAAGGTCCAGACGATCGATAAGGACCACGTCGCGGATCGAGAGATTCACCAGCATCCGCGCACCTTCTTTCTCCAGCCTCCCCCGCTGTCGCCTAGTTCGAAGACGCCGTTTCGTCCTCGACCAGATCGTAGGAGTCGACGTACCACTCGCTGCCCGGAAAGTTATAGCCGAGGACCGCGGCCATCTTTTTGGCCTCCTCGTTAAGCCCGAGCGAGGAGTAGGCCTCCACCAGCCGGTGTAAGGCTTCCGGTACGTGGGTGGTGGTCTGGTAGAGGTCGAGCACCCGCTTGAACCGGTTGATCGAGGCCAGGTAATGCCCCTGGTTGAGATAGTACCGGCCGATGGTCATCTCCTTGCCGGCAAGGTGATCGTAAACCAGGTCCAGCTTTACACGGCCGTCGCGCGAGTACTCGCTGTCGGGATAGCGCGAGACCAGTTCCTCGAACGATTTCCGCGCCAGCTCGGTCATTTCCTGATCGCGGTTCACGTCGGAGATTTGCTCGTAGTAGCACAGTCCCTTCATGTAATGCGCGTACGGCACGTCCGGATTGGCCGGATGCAGCTGGATAAACCGGTCCAGAGCCGCCACCGCTTCGTCGTACTGCTGGCCCTGATAGAATGCATAGGCGGCCATCAGCTGGGACTTGGTGGCCCAAGGCGAATAGGGATGCTGCCGCTCGACCTCGTCGAACAACTGGGCTGAGGATTGGAAGTTGCCGACCTCCATGGCATCCATGGCTTCGTTGTAGAGTTCGTCGACCGGACGCTCTTCGTAGACGAGGTCGTCATCGTCGGAGGCGCACCCGCCCGCAACCAAAAGAACGGCGATCACGCCCGCCGAACCCAGCCGGCGGCACCCGCGCCAGAACCCCTCGCGCCTGGTCAAGGAATCTGTCAAAGCCTCTCCACCCTTCGCTCTCGAAGACGCGGACTATACCATGGCCGAGCCACAAGGAAACATGCTAGAGCATGGTTTCCCGCATCCACGCTCGCGGACGGCAAGGGCCATGGCGGCGATGCGGTTTCTTACGACCGCCTTTACCGCTCTATCCGCCGGAGATCAAGCCGGCCAAGCCTTCGCTCAAACCACGTCCGTGCAATCTCCTCCTTCTCCGTCGCCCCGGCGCGGCCGTCCGCGTCCTACTACGCTTCCGGCCGCTCAACCGCCGCTGGCGCTTAGGAGCGAGCCCGGCAGAGCCGGGACCGCCCTAGTTGGCCTGACGGCGGAGAAACGCCGGGATGTCCAACAAGTCGTCTTCCTGCTTCGACGATGGCAGCCTTTCCTCGGGACTTGGCGCGCCCAACCGGCCTTCCTCGTTGCCGCCCGCCGACCGCTCACGCGGAAACTCGGTTTGCGGTTCGGTTTTCTGCGGCCGGGCACCCCGTCCGGCACCCATCACCGATGCGAACAAGCTCGCGACTTTCGGCCTGCTGCGCTGCGGTTCGCTGTCGATTTGTTCGACATTGTGCCCGCTTGGCGTCACCTGTGACGGCGCGGGGTCCTGGCGGACATCCATCCGCGAACGCGACGCCGGTGCCGGCGGAATGAAGGCATCGTTCCGCAGAGCCGCGGTCACCGGTTCGCCGCCGCCGGCGGCGGCCACGGCCGCGACCTGCTCGGTCTCCGCCACCTCTTGATCTTGCTCCTGCTGGGGCGCCTCGGCCGCGGCCGGCTTGATGATCTCGTTCAACGATGCCGAGATCGGTTCGGCTTGTTCGTTGGCGTCCGCCGAAGCGTGGGCGGCTTGACCCAGATCAGGCAGGGCACCCGGCTGGGACGTACGGAAGTCGGCAACGGCGTTCACCACATTGGGCTTCGCCGGCACCGGCTGCTGGGCGGCGACGGCGTCCATTCCGGTGGTCACCACGGAGACCCGCATTTTTCCGTCCATCGACTCATCGAAGGTGGATCCGAAGATGATGTAGGCGTCCTGATCGACCTCGGAGCGAATGCGGTTGGCCGCTTCGTCCACCTCGAACAGGGTCATATCCATGCCGCCGGTGATGTTGATGAGCATGCCGCGGGCACCCTTCATCGACACGTCGTCGAGCAGCGGATTGGAGATCGCGGCTTCCGCGGCATCCAGCGCGCGGCGTTCGCCCTCGGCCTCGCCGGTGCCCATCATGGCCTTGCCCATCTCGCTCATGACCGCCCGGATATCGGCGAAATCGAGGTTGATCAGGCCCGGCATCACCATCAGATCGGTGACACCGCGCACACCCGAATGCAGAACATCGTCGGCCATCTTGAAGGCGTCGGAGAACGTGGTGCGCTCGTTGGCGACCCGGAACAGGTTCTGATTGGGAATGATGATCAGGGTATCGACGAACTGCTCCAGCTCCTCGATCCCCTGCTCCGCGGTTTTCATGCGGTGCGCGCCCTCAAAATGGAAGGGCTTGGTCACCACGCCGACGGTGAGGATGCCCTGTTCGCGGGCCGCACGCGCGATCACCGGCCCGGCGCCCGTGCCGGTTCCGCCGCCCATGCCGGCGGCAATGAACGCCATGTTGGAGCCGCGAAGCTCCTCGATGATTTCTTCCAGCGCCTCTTCGGCGGCGATCCGGCCGATGTCCGGCCTGGAACCGGCGCCCAGGCCCTGCGTCACGGTGACGCCAAGCTGGATCCGGCGCTCCGAGCGCGATTGCGAAAGGGCCTGCGAATCCGTGTTGGCAACGACGAATTCGACACCTTCCAGGTGAGAGGTGATCATGTTGTTGACGGCGTTTCCACCGGCGCCGCCGACGCCGAACACGGTGATCCTGGGCCGCAGCTCCGGCATCAAGTCAGTCGGGGGGATGGTTAAGTTCAAGGTCATTTCGGTCTCCGTCCATTGAGCTTTTTAAGGGGTGGTTTAGAAATTCTCCCGCAGCCACTGTCCGATCCGACCTAGCTTGGTGGTCGGCTCCTCGACAGGCCCACTCGAATGTTGGACGCTGTCGACCGGCTGGGTGAGGGTGTACTGAAGTAGCCCCGCGCAGGTCGCGAACGCGGGAGCCGTCGCGGCATCCGGTAACCCATCGATGGGTCGCGGACGGCCGAGACGGACTTGCTTGTCGAGAATCATCCCGGCCAGTTCGGGTGCTCCCGCCAATTGACTGGCGCCACCAGTCAAAACCAGGCGACGGCCGGCGACCTTGCTGAACCCCGCGTCCTCAAGATGGGTGCGCACCATCTCGAAGGTTTCTTCCAGCCTCGGCCGGACGATGCTGACGAGCATGGACCGGGGAACCTGTCCAAAGTCGCCAGCGCCATCATCCGCGATCGGCGGCACTTCGATGAATTGCCGATCGTCGGATGGGGAGGGAAGACAGCTGCCGAACAGCGTCTTCATTCGCTCGGCTTGCGCCACGGGCGTCGAAAGACCCCGTGCGATGTCGCTGGTGACGTGTGCGCCGCCGATGGGGATGGTGTGGGTGTGAACCAGTTCACCGTCGAAATAGACCGCGATCGATGTGGTCCCGCCGCCCATGTCGATGAGGGTGACGCCAAGCGCGGTTTCGTCGTCCACCAGGCACCCTAGCGCCGACGCATACGCCGACACCACCTTGGCGGCCGGGTCGAGATGACACCGCGCGACGCAGCTGTTGAGATTGCGAAGCGCGCCGCTTGACGCCGTAATGGTGTGCAGGTTGACACCCAATCGCTGACCGTACATGCCCCGCGGATCCCGCACCCCCCGGCATCCGTCCACGCTGTAGCCGACGGGGATGGTGTGGATCACCTCGTGATCGTCGGGCACTTCGGCGTGAATCGCCGACGGATCGAGAATGCGGCGGATATCTGAGTCGCCGATCTGGTGGCCGGAAAC
>CAKZLS010000066.1 GCA_937127205.1 uncultured Rhodospirillales bacterium | reverse complement strand
CTTGTGATGCTCCAGCATCACGGTGCGCCTCGCGCCTGGCCGAATGACCTCGGAACGCCGTCACACGGGGCACCGAACTGTGAAAGTGGGTACTAGACCATGATCGTCCGATCAGACCGAGCCGATCTGATCGGACGAGGGTCTATATCAATTCACCTTGAGGCGGCCGCCGCGACCTAAGCCACCCTTCACTTCCTGAGCCTTGTAGTTCTTAAGGGCGATGACCATGCCGTTGTAAGCGTCCAGGAACGCCGCCACGGTGGCTTTGCCCTCTGGCGTGGTTGACATTCCACCGAGGGTTCCGCCGCCGGCGCCGCCCGCTCCGCCCCCGAAAGCCGCAAGGGCGGCGCCATAGCTGGTGGCGGTCGAACTACCTTCGGACGCAGCCACCTGGACCTGGGAGCGAATATCAAATAGCGACATCGTGACTACGGAAGTTTTCGTATCCATCGCCCCGCCAAGGCCGCCCAGAGCCCTTCCGGCACCGCCGAAAAACGATCCCACCACGCCACCGACAGCACCGCCCACTTTACCGACGCTCGCGTTATTGATGATGATGGCGGGCTCCATGAAGTAGTCGGCTGCCACGCGCTGGCCTTTTTGCTGTCGCGAGCCGGCGCGGAATTCGCCAGAATTGCGCTGCCTTTGGGTAATGCCGGACATGCGTGAATCCAGGCGGCTGTTGCCGATAGACGTCAATACGAAGCAGTTGGACTGCTGCACCGCGAGCCTCAGCAGCGGCTCGATCGTCGTGACCTGGGTTGCGCGGGTGAACGGCCCCCACCAGGACGCTCCGCGGCCGTCGTCCACGGCGAGCGTGCCGAGCGTTTCGTTGCATCGTTGAAGGCTGCCCGCGCCGACGCTCGTTCCACCACCGGCAGATCCGGAAATCGCGGTTCCTCCCGCGCCTTGCGTCGTTTTTCCTCCCATACAACCGGAAATCGCTACAGCGGAAACAAGTAACGCCAAACACCGCGCGCTAGCCGCCAGTTTACGATGATTTCTGCCCCTTAACATTTGACACCCTCCTACAAAGTGAAGATCTATTCGCCCGAAAGACTGGCGAAGTCTATACTTCTGTCAGTTCACCCAAACGGGCTAATAGCCCACAATTGCATTTGCCGCAAAGCACTGCCAACCGGGTGTAGCAAAAACGCGAGAAGCCGTATAGTTGTTTGACGTCACATTTCGCCCAAAAAACATCACAGTTTGCCCCAAAAGGAGAATCACAATGCGGCGGGTCCTTCTCACATTCATGGTTGCGGTAACTCTTGGTTGTGCTCAAGAGCCTGCTAAAAATACGGTCACTGTCTGCCGCGGCAACAGCTGCGTCGAACAAGACAAATCGGTGACCACCTACGATTCGGCCGCAGCGATGGGGGATCCGAGCCCGGAGCAGGAGGCACAGATTGCCGCGCTGGAAAACCAGGCGAAGAACAATCCGAGTGCGGCCTATGACGTGGGATTGCGCTATTTCCGAGGGGACGGAGTGCCGCAAAATAGCTACAAGGCGATCGAATGGATGCGAACCGCGGCGGAAGGCGGCGATGTCCCGGCGCAGGCCGCGTTGGGGCGGCTCTATTTCACCGGTCTCGAGGAAATGGGGTCGGACCTGCAGGAAGCCGAAAAGTGGATGTCCATGGCCGCCGCCGGCGGTGACGCCGAGTCGCGGGAATTGCTGCCAGAGGTGCAAGCGTCTCTAAGAAGCGACCGAGCTTACTACGATCGCGTCGAGAAATATCGTTATGCAACTCAGACGTACTGGTCGCGGGGTTGGGGTTATCGCTGGTATTGGAATCCCGCCCGGCGCTACTACTATTGTCGTTATGGGTGCTAATGACGCTGCAGAGTTGCAGTCTGGTGTCAGCATCGCAGCAGCGGACTTTATTGCAATCTGACGAAACGCTGCCGCTGCGTGGTCTGCTAGCCGGTGCGTTAAAGCATTTTGACGTCGCCAAGAAGGCCGCGGAGGCAGCGACCGGCAAAGTTTAAGGCTTTGTTGACATGGTGGAACGAAGACCTCAATTTGGCCATAGCATTGACCCGATTGGGGGAATCGAAATGAGTAGGTTGTTAGGAGCTTTCCTGCTCGGCGGGATGTTGATTATCGGGTGGCGCCCTGTACCGGCAAATGCGCTCTCTCCAGAAACGATGGAGCGGGTGAAGATCTCAGTCATCGAACTGTGTCGTGGCGGCACCGTAGAGGGCGGTACCCAAAGCATCGACATCACCGGCGAAGCTGGAGCGACTGTTTTGGTCCTGAAGCGTCTTGCTGATTTGGGCGTAAGTGGCCGCGTTGAGTTTTCACAAAGCGAGTGGGAGGGAATTCAGGCCGCCATTCCTGAGCACTGGGACCAGTCCGCTTACAACGAATGCGTCACTCCAAATTTGCGCTTGTTTCTCGACAAGTTGGACCAGTCAGAGAAAGACCACTCGGGGGATGTAAAAATATACAATCAAGCCGCTTCGACACTTTGTGGCGACAGTGTCGTCCGCGTTGTCGTTTATAAGCAGTCCGCCCGTCTCGCCAAGCCGGAGGCGCTGTTGTTCGGAAGCAACTTGGTCGAACCACAGCTGAAACTTCGAGTCGGAGAATCAACGCTGAGCGATACGAATTGCGCCATTACGCTGGCCGGCACGGGGTTCGATCGCGATTTCTACGCGCACCTCAAATATGAAAAATTGGCGGAGTAGTCTGATGAAACGTTTGTTGGCCGCAGTATTGTTGACCGTATTTGGTTTCCCAACGGTGGCGCTCTCATGCGAAGAATTCATCGCGTTCAGTGACGAGCAGGCATCCGAGATCCTTGGTAAAATCAAAACGTTGGACGCTGGAGATATGTCGACTGTTTTCGCATTCGATCGCTTGCTGTGCGCGGAACGCAAGATCCTCCGCGACAGCGCTCGCCAAGCGGGGATGCAGTCTAATATCGCTGCTATACGATCTCGGGCACTGCAAAGCGCGCTTTTCGAAAAGGATGTCCTCAATCTCAACGTAATGAGTAAGGAAAATATGACAGATGAGGAGGTAAAATTTCTAAACACCACTCCTCTGATTTCCTATCACGTGAGGTTCATTGACCCCGAAAAAGGGTGTATATCGCTATACGATAATCGGGAGTGCGATCCGAGGTATGTGGTCAGTGTCTCGGGGTCGGAAGTAGACTTGCGTTACAGCAACCAGGTCGCAAAGCTGCGACTGGCCGAGAAAGGTGAACTCAAGGGTGTGTGGTCAAATGGCGACAGAAACAAACCGATCTCGGTTCCCGTGGAAATAAGACTCGATTGACGCCGTATATTCTTCTCGGCATCCGTTAGTCCTTCTGCACCATTAATCATGCTAAAATCAGGTGAACCGTGCGTGGCGAACCGGAAGCTATATGACCTCGAAGAACACGATCCACAGCATGGCGCTATTCTGCGACTTCGAGAACGTCGCGCTTGGCGTGCGCGAAGCTAAATATGCAGCCTTTGATATCCAGAAGGTTTTGGAGCGGCTGCTGCTCAAGGGCAATATCGTCGTCAAGAAGGCCTATTGCGATTGGGCGCGCTATAAGGATTTCAAAGCGCCCATGCACGAAGCGGCCTTCGAGTTGATCGAGATCCCCCATGTTCGCATGTCCGGCAAAAATTCCGCCGATATCCGCATGGTCGTGGATGCCCTCGATCTTTGCTACACCAAGACACACGTGGATACATTCGTGATTATCAGCGGTGACTCGGATTTCTCACCATTGGTCAGCAAACTTCGCGAGAACAACCGACATGTCATTGGCGTCGGGGTCAAAAATTCCACATCCGACCTGCTTACCATCAACTGCGACGAGTTCATCTACTACGACGACCTGATGCGCGAGTCCGAGAGTCCGGTGAAAGCCAAGCGTCGCCGGCCGGTAGAGCGGCCGCAGAAGACCGATGCCAAGAGCGGCGAAAAGGAACGGCAACTGGAGGGACTGAGTATCGTCCTGGAAATCATCGAGGACCTCTCGAAGGAGCGGGGCGATGAAGACAAGATCTGGGGCTCTATGGTCAAACAGACCTTGAAACGCCGCCGGCCCGGATTCAACGAATCCTACCACGGCTACCGCACCTTCACGCAGCTTCTGGAAGACGCGCAAGCACGCGGAATGGTCGATCTCGAGTACGATAAGAAGTCCGGTGGCTACCTCATCAAAAGCCTGGCGGAGGACGAGTAGGGATCCGCCAGCATCTCATCAACGACGAGGCAGCGAGCGTCGGGCAATCGGCCATGCGCGATGGTGGTGCGGGCAATATCCGTTAAGGACGCGGTGTCGCGCGTTTGTCCGTTACCGCATCGGCTCGGCCCCATCAACCGCAGTCTCCTCTATCTGTTGTTTTCGCTGCAGCCACAGGAGGGTCGCCCAGCACAGCATTGCCCAAGCGGCGCCACCGGCCCAGCCGGCCAGGACATCCGTCGGCCAATGAACGCCAAGATAAACCCGGCTGACGCCAACGGCCAACGTAATCAGCACGGCCAGTGAGATGACGTAGATCTTTAGCCGGCGAAGGCTCTGAAAACGCGCGAGCAGGGTGCCAAGAGTCAAGTAGACGACGGCCGACATCATTGAGTGAGCGCTTGGGAAGCTCTTGGTAAAAACTGCCGCTCCGTGGGACACGAGGTCCGGGCGCGGCCGGTCGAACGCGCTTTTCAGGCCGAAGCTGAGAGCGATGCCGCCGGCGATCGCTACGATCACGAAAACGGCTGCGCGCCTCTTGCCCCGCAATACGAGAAAACCAGCGGCCGCCAGAGAGATGAACGTTAGGACACCGACGCTGCCGAGCGCGGTCACGTCTCGTGCAAATTCCTCGACCCACCCAGGACCGATGGGATCGCTGTGGTCCTCGGGGGTGCGCATCGATAACAGAACCATTTCGTCGAACACGTGGGTATTGCCTTCGACAACACCCTCGGAGACGGCGACAAAAGTCCACAGGCCGCCGGCGATCAACAGGATTGCCGCGATCAGCGATAATTCCCGTCTCGCAGGACGGGCCAGGTTTTTGGCAGCAATCGTGCGGTCGACTTTCAATTTGGATCCCTTATTAGCAGACTACGGAAAATTAACGCGCAATCCGGCTTCGGGTTCCCCCTGTCCGATAGCTTAAGGACTAAGCGTACAATCGCTCAAGCTCCTCCCCATAAGTCTGTTTCAGTACGTGGCGGCGGATTTTCATCGTGGGAGTAAGCTGCGCATTGTCCACCGAGAAAGGTTCGGGAGCGATAATGAATCTACGGACCTTTTCCACGGTCGAAGCGGCGGTGTTGGCGCGATCGATAGCGGCCGAAATCTCTTTGCGCAGGTCCGGATCGGCGGCGAGATCCTCCAGTTCTCCAGCTTTGCTGGCACCGCGCGCCCAGGTCTGGAGCCAGCCGTCGTCAGGCACGATCAACGCCACCAAATGCGGCCGGCGGTCGCCGTACACCATGGCCTGAGCGATCTCGGGCTGCATCGTCAGGACGCTCTCGATCCGCGCCGGCGACACATTGTCGCCGCCCGAGTTGACGATGATATCTTTCTTGCGGTCGGTGATGCGGATATAGCCGTCTTCGTCCATCTCGCCCACATCGCCCGTGTGCAGCCAGCCGTCGCGGAGCATCTCGCGGGTCGCCTCCTCGTTGCGCCAATACCCCTGCATGACCATTTCGCCACGGACGCAAATCTCGCCGTCGGCGGCGATCTTGACCTCTACGTCTTTGATGGCAGGGCCGACGGTCTGCATCTTGACCCGGCTTGGACGGTTCACACTGATCAGGGGAGCGGCTTCGGTCAGTCCATAGCCTTGGAAAATGGGAAGCCCCAGGGCCTGAAAGAAGAGCCCGATATCGGCATTCAGCGGGGCGCCGCCGGAAACCAAAGCTTTGAGCCGACCGCCGAACCTTCCGCGAACCTTGTCGCGGACCAGCCGGTCCAGCATCGCGTCCACCAGCTTGTCCACGAGCCCCAAACCGTCGGGATGCTGAATCCGGCGCTTTCCCAGTTCGAGCGCCTTGAGGAACATCTTTTCCTTCATCCCGCCGGCCGCGCGCACGCCAATGGTGATGCGCTGGTGCAGAGTTTCGTAGAGCCGCGGTACCGCGGTCATGATGGTGGGGCGGACTTCCGGAAGATTGGTGGTCAGTTTTTCCACGCTCTCGGCGTAGTAGATTTGCGCGCCGA
The DNA here is from genome assembly GCA_937127205.1 of uncultured Rhodospirillales bacterium. GTDB lineage: Bacteria > Pseudomonadota > Alphaproteobacteria > Rhodospirillales > Defluviicoccaceae > CAKZLS01. The sequence goes on along the minus strand of CAKZLS010000066.1, from coordinate 14,771 downwards.
TCCGGATCGGCAGGAATTGGCCGGCGGTGTGCTCATAGGCGTGCGATAGCGGTAGGAATGACAGGAACGTCATATCGTCGAGACCGACGTCCGAGAGCACATCGGCCGCGCCAGCACAATTGTGTAGAACCGCCCCGTGATGAAGCATCACGCCCTTGGGCGCGCCGCCGGTGCCCGATGTGTAGATGATGCAAGCGAGATCGCTGCGCTTCAATTGGTTGGCCGACTCGATGATGTTGGTGTGACCGTGCTCGCCCTGAATCATCAGGTCTTCCCACACCAGGATATCGAGCCCGGGCGCGGGCGGGACGTCTCCCGGCTCGATGATCACGACGAACTTGGTTTCCGGCAGGTCCCCGGCCGCGGCCAACACCGGTTGGGCCAGTTTAGGGGTGGAGACGATCACGCCCTTTGCACCGCTGTTTTCGAGGATGTGGCGATGATCGTGCTCGGTGTTGGTGGTATAGGCCGGAACGGTGATTCCGCCCACGGCCATGATCGCCAAGTCCGCGATCAGCCAACCCGGCCGATTCTCAGATACGATTACCACGCGATCGCCGGGCCCCACGCCCGCTTGGCCAAGTCCCCTGGTCAGCGCGCTGACGCGCGCCGCGACATCGCGCCAACTCATCGCCTGGTATTGTCCCTGGCGCTTAAACCAAAGAAAAGGCCGCTCTCCGAGCCGATCGGCCTGATCGAAGAACATGCTGACCAGATTATTCCAGTCTTTGTCCGCCATTGCCTTCTGCCCCCTCGCTTGACCGCTCTGTGTTACCATTCCTCAGTGTTGCCGCTCGGGCATTCCACCCTTATATGGCGGTGGGTGCAAGGAGGAACCAGATGAACGATTTATCCGCCACCGCCACCGCTACCGAAGCAAGCGAAGAGGCGATGTCGCTGCCCGAATGGAACCTGAGCGAGCTATACGCTTCGCCGGATGCGCCCGCTATCCAGGCTGACCTCGGTTGGGCCGAGACCCAGGCCAAGGACTTCAATGCAGCTTATGCCGGGCGTATTGAAGATCTGGATGGAGCCGACTTTGGTCGGGCGATACAGCGCTTCGAGGCAATCATCGAGCGGTTGCACAAAATCATGAGCTACGCTCAACTGGTTTTTGCCGGCGATATGAGCGACTCCGAGCGGGGCCGGTTTCTGCAGACCATGCAAGAGCGATACAACGCGATTTATTCAGAGCTGCTGTTTTTCACGCTCGAAATAAACAGAATCGACGACGCCGTGCTTGAAGCCAAGCTGTCCGATCCGGGTAGCGCGCGGTATCGGCCTTGGCTTCGCGACATCCGCGCTTTCAGGGCCCATCAATTGAATGACGAGCTTGAGAAGTTGCTTCACGACAAGTCCGTTACGGGATCGTCATCTTGGGTCCGACTTTTCGATCAGACCATGGCCGCGCTTCGATTTCCCGTGGACGGAACAGACCAGACGCTCGCCGAAACTCTCAACATGCTGGACAATAAGGACACTGAGGTGCGGCGCACCGGGGCTAAGGCGCTTGGCCAAGTGTTCGGCGAAAACATTGATACCTTCTCCTTGATCACCAACACATTGGCCAAGGATAAAGAGATCGAGGACAAGTGGCGCGGATACCCGCAGCCGGTTTCGGAGAGGAACCTGTCCAACAAGGTCGAAGACGAAGTGGTAGAGGCTCTCGTGGGCTCTATCCGCGATGCTTACGGTGAATTGGCGCACCGCTATTACGCATTGAAGGCCCAGTGGTTCGGTCAGGAGCAATTGGATTACTGGGACCGCAATGCGCCCCTGCCCGGCGAAGACGGCCGCAACTATACTTGGAGTGAGGGCAGGGGGATCGTCCTTAGCGCGTTCGAGCGCTTTGATCCTAAGATTTCCGATATCGCCTCGACGTTCTTCGAGCAGGGTTGGATCGATGCCGCGCCTCGGCCCGGAAAAGACTCGGGCGCGTTTTGCCACCCCACCGTACCCTCGGCCCACCCCTACGTCCTGCTTAACTTCTACGGCAGGCCGCGGGACGTGGCGACATTGGCGCACGAATTGGGGCACGGCGTCCACCAGGTGCTGGCGGCGGACCAGGGCGCTTTATTGTCGGATACGCCGTTGACCTTGGCGGAGACCGCTTCTGTGTTCGGCGAGATGCTGGTGTTCCGTGCATTGCTCGATGACCAGAAAGATCCCGAACAACGGCGGCGACTGCTGGCCAAGAAGGTCGAAGACATGCTCAACACCGTGGTCAGGCAAACCGCGTTCCACGAATTCGAGCAGCGCGTTCACCAAGAACGGCGTAACGGCGAGCTGTCTTCCGAGCGTCTTGGCCTGATCTGGCTGCAGGTCCAGAGCGAGAGTCTGGGGCCGGCGCTCCGTTTCGACGACGAGTACCGGCACTTCTGGGCCTATATTCCGCATTTCGTCCACTCGCCTTTCTACGTGTACGCCTATGCCTTTGGCGATTGTTTGGTGAACTCCCTATATCAGGTGTACAGCGAAGGCCATGAGGGCTTTGAAGCCAAATTTATCGAGATGCTTCGGGCCGGCGGCACACTTCGGCATAGGGACCTTCTTAGGCCGTTCGGATTGGATGCCAGTGATCCAACCTTTTGGCGGCGCGGTATAGACAACATCGTCGGCTTAATTGATGAATTGGAAGCCATTTGATGGCAGAGCCACCGGACGCGGGCGCAAAGACTTATGATGACAATGACTCCCTGCGCGGCCGGGTAAAGCGGTATACGCAGGTGGGTACGGCTGTTGGAGGGATCGCGGCACGCTTCGCCGGCGGGCGCTTTCTCGGCATGTCGGTCGACAACCTCGAAAACGCCTCCGAATTGAAAGCCGCTCTGGGCGGGCTCAAGGGCCCGCTGATGAAAGTCGCGCAAATTCTCGCTACCGTTCCCGATCTGTTGCCCGAGGAATACACAGCCGAACTGACCCAATTGCAGACCAACGCGCCGTCCATGGGCTGGGCCTTCGTCAAGCGCCGGATGAACGCGGAACTGGGCACTGGTTGGCAAAATCGGTTTGCGTCCTTTGAGCACACGGCCGCCGCCGCAGCTTCCCTCGGACAGGTTCATCGAGCCGAAAGCCATGACGGCCGGAAACTGGCGTGCAAGCTGCAATATCCGGACATGCGCTCGGCGGTGGAGGCCGACTTACGCCAGCTTAAGCTGATTTTCTCTATCTACCGGCGCTACGACAAAGCAATCGACCCGAGCAACATCCACGCTGAGCTTTCGGAGAGGCTGCGCGAAGAGCTGGATTATGGCCGGGAAGCCAAGCACATTCGTTTATACAGCCAGATCCTGGCCGACGAGAGCGGTGTGCATGTGCCGGAAACCTTGCCCGATCTCTGTTCGGAACGCCTGCTGACCATGACCTGGTTGGACGGCGAACCCATCACCAATTTTGTCGAGCACAATCTCGAGGCCCGCAATACCGTCGCCCGCAATATGTTCCGCGCCTGGTACATGTCTTTTTACGAATACGGCGTCCTCCATGGCGACCCCCACTTGGGCAACTACACGGTTCGCCCGGATGGTTCGATCAATCTTCTCGATTTCGGCTGTATCCGGGTATTCCGACCGGAATTCATTCGCGCGGTGGTGGATCTCTATTGGGCGTTGCGAAACGATGACCATGATTTGGCGGTGCGCGCTTACGAAACCTGGGGCTTTAAGGATCTCAGCCGCGAAGTGATGGACATCCTCAATCAGTGGGCCCGGTTCATCTACCGGCCGCTGATGGAGGATCGCCCGCAAACCATCCAGAAAGACGGCGGGGTCGTGTATGGCGCTCAGGTGGCGGGAAAGGTCCAGCGGGAACTGCGCGAGGTCGGCGGCGTCACTCCGCCGCGCGAGTTTGTGTTGATGGACCGGGCGGCAATCGGCCTTGGCAGTGTGTTCACGCGGCTCAACGCAGAAGTAAACTGGCACCGCATGTTCCATGAACTCATCGAAGGGATGGATGCAAAGGACGTGGGCAAGCGCCAGAAACAGGCGCTTGAAGCGCAGGATCTGCCACTTCCCCAATAAAGTGTATCGTTAGAAGGAAAATGAACATGATCGTAACGACCACGGACGGCGTCGACGGCCGCTCGATCCATTCTTATTTGGGCGTGGTGGCGGGCCAGGCGGTCATGGGAACGAATATGTTCCGGGATTTCTTCGCGAGCATCACCGACGTAGTCGGCGGGCGTTCCGGTTCCTACGAAAAGGAACTGAGGAAGGCGAAGGATCTGGCCATGGCCGAAATGATTGAGGACGCCGCCGATCTCGATGCCGATGCGATCGTCGGTATAGACCTCGACTACGAGCACCTCGGCTCCGAGGGAAAGTCCATGCTCATGGTGAGTGCTAACGGGACGGCGGTAAAGCTAGCCTGACTTTCCACCCAGGGCAGAAAGTCCGTCGGTCAAATGCTTTTGTTGGTTTTAAAAGCCGGGAAACTCCGGGCTTGTTCAAGCCGGGACTTGTACATCGTTGCGTGACCGTGCATAAACCCTCGACCTAATTCAAAGAGGACAGCGCGGGGAATTCCGAGATGAAAATCGCAGTACCCAAGGAGCGTCAGCCCGGTGAAACCCGGGTTGCGGCCTCGCCTGATGCGGTAAAGAAGTTCGTTGCTATGGGCTTCGACGTGGTGATCGAGAAGGGGGCCGGCGACGGCGCTTCGATGACCGATACCGATTATCAGGAGGCCGGCGCAACCCTTGCAAAAGACGAAGCATCCGCTCTCAAGGATGCGGACCTGGTTCTAAAGGTCCAAAAACCATTGCTTGACGACAAGCTGAACGAAGTGGCGTTGATGAAAAAGGACGCGGTGCTCGTGGCGCAGATCAATGCGCTTGTGAACCGTGACGACGTGGACGCATATGCAAAGGCCGGGATCATGGCCTTCGATCTGCAATTGATGCCGCGGATTTCGCGCGCCCAGTCCATGGACGTCATGTCCAGCCAGAACAACTTGGCCGGATACAAGGCGGTCATCGACGGCGTCGCCGAATTCGGCAGCGCTTTGCCGATGATGATGACCGCCGGCGGTACCGTTCCGCCAGCCAAGGTGTTCATCATGGGTGTCGGCGTCGCCGGTCTGCAGGCGATCGCGACCGCCAAGCGCCTCGGCGCCGTGGTCACCGCTTACGATGTCCGGCCGGCCACCAAGGAGCAGGTGGAAAGCCTCGGTGGAAAATTCGTTATCGTTGATGAAGAAGCGATGAAAGATGCTGAAACATCAGGCGGTTACGCAAAGGAAATGACCGAAGATTACAAAAAGAAAGAGGCTCAGGTCATCGGCGATCACGTCAAGAAACAGGACATCGTGATCACCACCGCGATGATTCCCGGCAAGCCGGCGCCGGTGCTGGTAACCGAGGACATGGTCAAAACCATGAGAGCCGGTTCCATCATTGTCGATCTGGCGGTCGAGGCAGGTGGCAATTGCCCGATTTCCGAGCCCGGAAAAGTGACTGTGAAACATGGTGTCAAGCTGGTGGGTCACACCAACGTGCCGAGCCGGTTAGCCAGTGACGCGAGTTCGCTGTTTGCCAGGAACATCGTTAATTTCCTCACTCCCCAGGTCGATAAGGAGAGCAAATCGCTCAAATTTGACTGGGAAGACGATACCGTCAAAGGCACCTTGCTGACCCGTGATGGGAAAGTGGTGAACCCGGCGTTGACAGGGGAGGGCAGCTGATCATGGATGCATCCAACATTGTTGATCAAGCAGGGAAGCTTGCCGATCAGGCGGCCGAGCTTGCCGAAAAGGCTGGGGAACTCGCTCACAGCGCCACTCAGGCGGTCGTGGGCGGCGCGCCGGCCGCGCAAAGCGGTGATTTTCTTGGCCTGTTCACCATCTTCGTGCTTGCGTGCTTCATCGGTTTTTACGTGGTTTGGAGCGTCACACCGGCGCTGCATTCTCCGCTGATGAGCGTGACCAACGCCATTTCATCGGTGATCATCGTCGGCGGATTGCTTGCCGCCGGGCCGGACCTTATCGACTTCTCGAAGATCATGGGTTTCTTCGCGGTGATCTTGGCGTCGGTGAACATTTTCGGCGGGTTCATCGTGACCCATCGAATGCTCGCCATGTTCAAGAAAAAGAAAAAGAAATAGGGGGTCGGAACAATGGCTGAAACTATTACAGGATTCGCCTACCTCGTTGCGGGCGTATTCTTTATTCTCGCCCTCCGAGGACTGAGTTCACCCGACTCCTCTCGTATGGGCAACATCTTCGGCATTGCCGGCATGACCATCGCGGTTATCACCACGCTCGCCAGTCCGGACGTGGTCAGCTACGGCATGATCATCCTCGGCATCTTGATCGGTGGCTCCATCGGCACCGTCATCGCGCTCAAGATCAACATGACCTCGTTGCCACAGCTGGTCGCGGCTTTCCATAGCCTCGTGGGTATGGCGGCGGTGTTCGTGGCCACGGCGGCGCTCTACCATCCCGAAGCCTACGGCATTGGGGTAGTCGGCTCGATCCACATCGGCAGTTTGATCGAAATGGGTCTGGGCGTGGCCATCGGTGCCATCACCTTCTCCGGATCGGTGATTGCGTTCCTAAAGCTGCAGGGCCTGATGAGCGGTAATCCTATCACATTCCCGATGCAGCATCCGCTGAATGCCGTGATCGGCCTTCTGATAGTGGCGTTGATCATCGTGTTTAGCGTAACCGAGTCGTACACCGCTTATTGGGCGCTGGTGCTGCTGGCGTTCGCCATCGGTTTCCTGTTGATCGTTCCCATCGGCGGCGCCGACATGCCGGTGGTCGTGTCCATGCTGAACTCCTACTCGGGTTGGGCAGCGTGCGGTATCGGCTTTACCTTGCAGAATCCAGCGTTGGTGATCGTGGGTGCGCTTGTCGGCTCGTCCGGCGCCATCCTCAGTTACATCATGTGTAAGGGGATGAACCGGTCGATCTTCAACGTGCTACTGGGCGGCTTCGGCGGCGAAGGTGTCGCTCCGGGGGCTGCCGCAGCCGGTGTCGACCGCTCGGTCAAGTCGGGCAGCGCCGACGACGCGGCCTTCATCATGAAGAACGCGTCCAAGGTGATCGTCATTCCGGGTTACGGCATGGCGGTCGCCCAGGCCCAGCACGCGCTCCGGGAGATGGCCGACAAGCTGAAGGAGGAGGGCGTCGATGTCAAATACGCCATCCATCCGGTGGCCGGTCGTATGCCGGGGCACATGAACGTACTTCTGGCCGAAGCCAACGTTCCGTACGAGGACGTGTTCGAGTTGGAGGAGATCAACCATGAGTTCTCCACCGCCGACGTGGCCTTCGTGATCGGCGCCAACGACGTGACCAACCCGTTGGCCCGTACCGACCCCACCTGCGACATTTACGGCATGCCTATCTTCGATGCCGACAAGGCGGGGACGACGCTGTTCATCAAGCGGTCCATGGCATCCGGCTACGCCGGTGTCGACAACCCGCTATTCTTTGCCGACAAGACGATGATGCTGTTCGGCGACGCCAAGAAGATGACGGAAGAAATCGTCCAGGCGCTCGGATAAAGGTTGTCTCTGACGACTAAAACGGAAAACGGGGCTTTGCAGCCCCGTTTTTTTGTCCGGCTTTACGACCTGTTCAGGCGCGAGGTCAGTGGGTCGCATTCTCCTGCAGGGCAACGAAGTAGACCGGCTTGCCGTCGTCGTCCTTCAGCGGAAACACGCGCCAAAACATATCGAAGCTAGAGCAATCATTGCGGTAGTTTACCGCTTGGCCTTCGAATGTCCGGCCGGCCGCCAAGTCATCGCGCAGCCGGTCCAGAACCGTCTGATCCGTATCCGGACCCTGAAGTAATTTTGGCGACTTGCCGATGACTTCATCCGGCTGATAGCCGGTGAGGTCGGTGAAGGCGTCATTGACGTAGACGATGGGGGTATCGGACTCGGCCTTGGTAATCATTACCGAAGTTAGGCTGTGGTCGATAAGCGCATTCAGCAAATCATCGATGTGATAGAGAGAAAGCATGGAACTTACTGTCATTGAAATGTCTCCCTGTTAGCGACGTTGCTTCTACGCGAGTCGTTGCTTCGTGGATCCATCATCGGCGCGGTGTCGCTGGCGGCCGGCTTTCGCGGCGACAAAGTTCTCGGGATGCATGCCAGTGACTTGACCTCATCGCCAACTATCCTTATGTTCCTTTTTTGTTCTTATTGTTTCTTCTGGTGCATGCGATCGCTCCGCAACTTTCGGCCGCTAACGCACACGTCTTGCATGACACGAGCGGCGCGATCGGTGATGGGAGCTTGCCGTCCCCATGTTTAGTCGATAGAGGTCATCCCCATGAGCGCCCCCCTCCAAGAGCCACCCTCCAAGTGGTCGGTCGAAGGCTTGGCCGGCATTCCGTTTCTGTCCTACGGGTTTCGACCGTTTTTCGCGTTCGCGTCGGCCTATGCGGCGCTGGCTATGGTCGTATGGGTTGGCACGCTCATGGGATGGCTGTCGCCGCCTTTCGCCATGCCGGCCGTCGATTGGCACATTCATGAGATGCTGTTCGGGTTCGCTGCCGCGGGGTTGGCTGGATTCTTGCTCACGGCGGTGGCGAGTTGGACCGGCCGTGAGCCGGTCAAGGGAATGCCGCTGGTAGGGTTGTCGGTGTTGTGGATCGCCGGTCGATTAGCGGTGACTCGTGGCGACGATTTGTCGCCGGCCATGGTGGCGGCCATGGACCTGCCGTTCCTCGCCACTTTGACCGTGGTATTCGGGCGCGAGGTCATCGCGGCGAGTAACAAACGCAACTTCCCCATCATCGGCGCCGTGGCCTTTTTGACCGTTGCCAATGGGCTCACTCACGCCGAGGCCTTCGGACTGAATCGGGAATGGGTCGGCGTGGGCGAGCGCCTGGGGATGCACGTATATCTTTTGCTCATCATTCTGATCGGCGGACGGGTGATTCCGGCCTTTACCGGCAATTGGCTGAAGAAGATAGGCCGGCCCGGCGAGCCGGTATCCATCTGGGCGTTCGAGTTGGCGGTTTTCGGGATCGCAATTATCGCGGCGGTGGCGGATACGATGATGCCGGGAGGGCCCGTGACCAGCGGCGTGCTTGTGCTCGCGGGCGGGCTTCACCTGATCCGGCTCAGCCGTTGGCAGGGGCTGCAGACGCTGAGCGAGCCCATCGTATGGGTCCTTCACCTCGGATACCTGTGGGTCGGAGTAGGGTTCCTGCTGCTCGGATTTTCGGGGCTGGACTATGGCGTGCCGCGGGTGGCTGCCGTACACGCTCTGACAGCGGGCGCCATTGGAACGATGTTTTTGGCGATGATGACCCGGGCCAGCCTCGGACACACGGGACGGCCCCTCGCGGTGAGCCCCGCGACGGTCATGACGTATGTGCTGGTGACGATGGCGGTCGTTTCCCGGGTGGTGGCGCCGTGGTGGGACTCGCTATGGGCGGAGTGGATGATTATGTCGGCGGGCACGTGGATTGCCGGGTTCGGACTATTCTTTGCTCTCTACTTCCCACTATGGAGCAAGCCGCGCACAACATAATGCCCGGCAACAGTTATTGCCGGGTCGGCCCCTGAGGACAACGGAGAGAATTGGGATGGGGAAAGCTAGAATCCTTCCCTTTCCAGGCGCTTACGCTCCAGCTTACGGGCTCGGCGCACGGCTTCTGCCTTCTCGCGAGCCCGCCGTTCGGACGGCTTCTCATAGGAGCGGCGGAGCTTCATCTCGCGGAAGATACCCTCGCGCTGCATCTTTTTCTTCAGCGCCTTGAGGGCTTGATCGACATTGTTGTCGCGTACGGAAACTTGCACGTTTTCTAATCTCTTTCTCTTAAACGGTTGAATATGGTCACGCGGCAGTATCTAGACGCGCCTTGTAACACACCCTATATCGGAGTGTGAAGGCCCGTTACAAACGTAGTATGTAATAATATCTCAAATAGAATGTGAATAAAAGCATCATGGCCATTCTTAAAATAGCGCGGATGGGACATCCCGTGTTGCGCGGTTCGGCGCAACCGGTGTCCGATCCAATGGCGCCGGACATCCGACGTCTGGTGGAAGACATGATCGACACCATGGACGACGCAGGCGGACTTGGGTTGGCCGCGCCGCAGGTCCATATCCCACGGCGGGTTGTCATCTTTCATGTACCCGCGGCGCGCAGCAAAGCTCCCGATGCACCCGAGGAGAATGCCCATAAAGACCCTGCAGCGGATCCGCCCGAGGACGGGCCGGTACCGTTCACGGTCTTGATCAACCCGGTGATCGAGGTTCTCGATGAAGAGATGGAAACGGGATGGGAAGGATGTCTGTCCGTGCCGGGACTGACCGGATTGATTCCGCGGCACAAGCGCATCCGCTATTCCGCACTTACGCTAGATGGGCAGCGGTTGGAACGGGTCGCAAGCGGGTTTCATGCCCGAGTGGTTCAACATGAATGTGACCACTTGGACGGAATCCTCTATCCTCAGAGAATGACTGATCTCAAGGTGCTGGGTTTCGTTGAGGAAATGCAGCGCTACAGTGTCCCGCCGAATGTTGACACGGCATAACGAGACCCGCCGGGGACGTAATCCGGCAACATAAGAATTGATCGAGGCATGCCATGGACCGAATGGAAATCCGCGACCGCATTGTGATAGCGATGCTGCCTCACGCAGGCTTTGACGGATGGGGCGAACAGGCGCTGGCCGCCGCACTCGCCGATGCGGATCTGTCGCAGGATATGGCCACGCGTGTTTTTCCCGGCGGCATGCGCGAGATTGTCGGTCACTGGTCGAGCCACAGCGACCGACGGATGGCAGAGGAAATGGCGGCACGTCACTTGGAGCCAATGCGTATCCGTGATCGAGCCGCCCTTGCGATACGGGTTCGGCTTGAGGTCAATTTGGAGCACCGCGAGGCCGTGCGCCGCGCTTTAGCCTTCGTGGCCCTGCCGCAGAATGCGGAAGTGGGTGTGCGATGCACTTACGATACGGTCACTGCCATGTGGTACGCTGCAGGCGATACGTCCAGCGACTACACCTTCTACACCCGCCGTGCTTTGCTAGCCGCGGTGTACGGCGCTGCCATTCTGTACTGGCTGGATGACGAGTCTGAGGACTACGACGATACTTGGTCATTCATCAGCCGCCGGATGGAGGACGTGATGAAAATTCCCGATTTGCAATCCCGTCTCACCAGTGCCGTCGAGGGCTTTGTATCGCCGCTGAATGGCCGAATGAGGCGCCGTTTTCGAACCAGTTGGCCCGATTGAGCATATCGTTCGGGAACTAGTTCCGGCATTCTGCTAATCAAGCAGTCTCGTAGAGCTTGTTTCGCTGCTCGGTCAGCCAGTCCAGATGCTTTTCCATCAGGGAAAGGTCGTGATCCAACCAAGGAACGAGATAGCCGGGGTCGCCGGCATGATGCTGACGGAGGTCTTCCATACGCGCCAGTTCGCGTTCGCACACCTCGACAAGAAGGTCCGCCTGAATGAGCCGGTCGTTCACGTCAAGCAGATGCAGAAAGCGAAATTTGAGTGCCACGACGAGCTTGTTCAACTCATTGCTCGACTCACGAAGGTTTGCCATCAGGAGCAGCCGCATCTCTTCGCGACCGGCATCTGTGATGGACAACAAGGCGTCGTCGCCACTTCCCTCAACCGCTTCCACCAATCCCTCGTACTTGAGCAACTCGATGGAGTGGCCCATGATTTCCGTGGTGGGTCCGACCACCCGGCTTACGAAATGCCGGATTGAAATGGCTAAGGCACCATACGTCACTGGACCGAGGGCAAGGCTCCCTAGAGCGCAAAGACGAATGGCTTCCTTGGGCGTCAGCGTGTTGTCGGCAAACATAAGCCTACCCTCAGATTAAGCCTGCCGCCAGGATCACTCAAAAACGTTAAAAAGTCTATAGCTTTGCGCGGTTACGCGGCGGCCTTGAGGCGAAGCCGTCGCCAGATTTCTTGGACTGAAGCGACCAAATGATCCATGTCGGCATCGGTGTGCAGCGGTGTCGGCGTGAACCGCAGGCGTTCGGTTCCGCGGTCCACCGTCGGGTAATTGATGGGCTGCACATACACGCCGTGGCGTTCGATCAGTTCGTCGCTAGCCTGTTTACACAACACCGGATCCCCTACCAGCACGGGAACGATATGGCTGACCGAATCGATCAGCGGAATGCCGGCCTCGGCGAACCGCCGTTTCAGAGTCGCGGCCCTCTCTTGATGGCGCTCTCGAACCTCATTGTGCGCCTTGAGGTGGCGGACGCTGGCCAACGCTCCCGCGGCCACGGCCGGCGGCATGGAACTGGAGAATATGAAACCGGTGCCATACGAGCGCACAAAGTCGCACATCACCTCCGAACCGGCGATGTAGCCGCCAACCACGCCGAAAGCCTTGGCAAGCGTACCTTGGATCACCGTAATGCGATGCATCTGGTCGTCGCGCTCCGCCACTCCGGCTCCGCGGAGCCCATACATGCCCACAGCGTGGACTTCGTCGAGAAAGGTCATGGCGTTGTACTGGTCGGCAACGTCGCAAATCTCTTTGATGGGGGCGATGTCGCCGTCCATGGAATATACCGACTCGAACGCTACCAGCTTAGGGCGGTGCGGGTCGGCGGCGGCAAGGATCCGTTCCAGGTCGGCTACATCGTTATGCTTGAAGACGCGCTTTTCGGCTTTGGAATGGACGATGCCCTCGATCATGGAGTTGTGGTTCTTGGCGTCGGATACGACCAAGCAGTCCGGCAGCATCTTGCAGATGGTGCTGAGCGTGGTCATGTTCGCATTCCATCCGGACCCGAAGATCAACGCTGATTCGGTCCGGTGCAAGTCAGCCAACTCGCGTTCGAGGAGAACGTGGAAGTGATTTGTGCCAGATATGTTGCGTGTGCCGCCGGCACCGGCGCCACAGCGATCGATGGCCTGGTGCATGGCGTCGAGCACCACGGCATGTTGGCCCATGCCCAGATAATCGTTGGAGCACCATACCGTTATTTCGGTCTGCTTTCCATCCGCGTGCCACGTGGCCCGCGGGAAACTGCCCGCCTGCCGCTCCAACTCCGCAAAAACTCGATAACGACCTTCACGCTGTAGTGCGCGTACCCGATCCGCAAAGAAGTCTTGATAGTCCATTCGATTTTCCTGTTTTCCACCCATCTCTCAGCCCGCCTATTGATCGAAGCCGGTCCCGTATTAATTGGGCAAGAATAATGACTATGCCCAGCGCAAATTTCAAACCAAACCGCTCTCCCGCACCCAAATCAGAGTGTCGTCGAGGGCCAGGCTGAAACTCGCAAGCATGTCTTCGATATCGGCCGCCTCGATCACCAGCGGCGGCGAGAACGCGACGATATCGCCTGGCAGGGCGCGAACGATCAACCCATGGATTTCTGCCGCCTTCGCCACGCGCGCCGCAATTGCCAGCGCGGGATCGAAAGACTCCTTCGTTGCTTTGTCTCGGACCAGCTCTACCGCGCCTACAAGTCCGATCCCGCGCGCTTCGCCAATCAGTGGATGATCGGCGAAGTTGCGAAGACCATTCTGCAGGATTGGAGACACCTCCCGCACATGAGCGACGATATCGCGCTCCTCATAAATGTTAAGCGCCTCCAGCGCCACTGCCGCGGGAACCGGATGACCGGAATATGTAAAACCATGTCCGAATACGCCGATCTTCTCGCTGGACTTCACCATTCCCTGGTAGATGGCATCTGAAATCATCAGTGCCGAGATAGGCAGGTACCCGGACGACAGAGCTTTCGAGGTGGCGATCATGTCTGGTTTCATATCGAAGGTTTGGCTGCCCCACATATTGCCAGTGCGGCCATAGGCGCAAATGACTTCGTCTGCGACCAGAAGGACATCGTACTTTTTAAGAACTTTTTGAATTTTCTCGAAATAAGTGGCCGGTGGAACGATGACGCCACCGGCGCCCATCACCGGCTCTGCGAACATGGCGGCGATCGTGTCGGGCCCCTCGTCGAGGATCAACTGCTCCAGGTTTTCAGCGAGCCGGGTGGCAAATTCCTCCTCTGTCTCGCCATTTTTGGCGAAGCGGTAGTAGTGGGGACAATCGGTGTGAAGAATGCGCGCCAGTGGGAGATCGAAATCGCGATGGTTCGCTGGTAGGCCTGTCAAACTGGCGGCCGCCAGCGTGACGCCGTGATAGGCTCGCGTACGCGAAATGATTTTTTTCTTTTCGGGTTTCCCTAAGGCGTTGTTGTAGTACCAGATGAGTTTGATGGCGGTATCGTTGGCCTCGGAACCCGAATTCGCAAAGAACACCTTGGACATGGGCACCGGTGCCAGGTGGATGAGTTTTTCCGCCAAGTCGATGGTGGCCGGCGCCGCCTTGCCGCCAAACCCGTGATAGAAGGGGAGCTGCCGAAGCGCCCGCGTTGCCGCGTCCACCAGACGCTCCTCGCTCCAACCGAGCGCGGTGCACCAAAGCCCGGCCATGCCCTCAATATAGGATTTGCCGGATTCGTCATAGACGCGCACACCCTTGCCGCTGGTGATAACCAGCGGCCCCGAATCTTGGTGCTGTTTGAGGTGAGTGTAGGGGTGCAGCGTGTAGGCGATATCGCGGGCCGCTGCCGAGTTCGGCGCCAGGGTCGGGGAGTTCATCGTACGGGCTCCTAGATGGGCCATCCAGCGGGGAACGGTTCCGCTTGGTGATAAAGTCATGGGAAGCGGTTTAATACTCCAGAATGACCCCACGATCCAATGAGGGAATACACCCTCTCTGGATTCTTGGGCTTAGGGCCGAGGCAGCCGAGGCCGAACTTGAACAGTGTATGCGGAACATGATGTGAACCTTTTACGCAAGTGAT
>CAKZLS010000065.1 GCA_937127205.1 uncultured Rhodospirillales bacterium | reverse complement strand
TCGCCCGGCGTCGCCCGCCCCCGGCTCCAGGCCTGCCAAAAGGCTTCGGGGTCCAGCGCGCCCTCGTGAGACCCGGCGTTCTCCACCAGCTCGATGCCGATGTGCCAGCTGAAGATGACCGGCAGAATGTGTCCGCTCATGGGTTCTTCCCGGTGCATGCCGGCGGTAAAGGTGGAGACCAGGATCTCGCCCCGGTAGGTGGTGCTGTAGCCGCTGAGGATATGGGTGGTGTCATGGGGCACCCCGAAGGCTCCGTTGAGCGCGTCGGTTTCGCCGGGAAAAGGGAATTTGTGGTTGGTGTACCACTGCCAAAACGCATGACCCAAGGTCTCCTCGGGCAGGGATTCCAGCGCGTGAAAGCGCGCCGCCAAGGCGGGATCCGCGCCATTCCCCCGGTACGGCAGCAGCCAGGGCATCACGTCGTCACCGGCCCACGGCTGACCGGTGATGCTCAGCATGTTGTGACGCACCATATCCATGCCGGCCCAGCGCAGATGCCCTCGGGCGGCCTCGGTCAGCTCGGCGAGGTAGTCCTCCCGAACCCCGAGCGCGGCGGCGAACGACGAGACCACGGCGATTTTCCCGGCATCGACGGCGCCATCCACCAAAGCCATCACGGCAATCTGTTTCATGGCGTCCTCGGACAACGCGCCCCGGCCCAGAGCATCCCTGAGGCCTTCCGGCGTCACCGGCTGGATCCCGTCCACATCGAGCGGATCGTCTTGTTTGAAAATGTAATGATGAGCGGCGATCAGGCTCACCCGGTCGGCCGGTGTGAGGGGACGCTTGCCTCCGGCACTGGCGACCGCCGCCATGGCACCGATCACGGCATTGATTTGCGATGCGTTGGCCTCGATCTTCATGGGCAGTCTTTCCAATCGATCCAAACCGTGTTGTCGGTCTCGAAGGTTATGCGCATGGCGGCACCCAATGCGGATAAGAGGGCACTATTATCCACAATTCGGCGGCGGTTTAAACGGTAACCCGAGCCGTCCACTAACGCCAACGGCGTTGACCATCGCGCGCAAAGCAGTTTAGAATCCGGAAATGTATCCGGTAACGCTAGAGATCGATGGATATAAGTTCGATGGGCAAAGCGTCAACCAAGGACAGAACCGGCGCGCGAGTGGCGCGGCACCGCGTCAAGGCGGCGGCAAATGGATCGCGGCGCTTGGAGGTAACGGTGCCGGCGCAGGATGCGCCTTTGGTGAAGGCGGTGGCCGGCGCTCTTCGTTCCGGGGGCGCCGAGGCGAAGCGGGTTCGAAAAGCCCTAAAGCCGCTGGTGTCGCCCGAACAAGCGCGGACCGGCGCGGAACTGGTGGCGTTCCTGCGCGCGTCGCCAGTCGCCGGCGCCGAGCTAACCTTCGAGCGCGATCCATCGTCCGGCCGGATTGTTGAGTTCGCGGCCGACGACCCCGAATCTACCGATCGTGAGTGATGGCGTTCCTGCTCGACACCAATGTGATCAGCGAAACCGTCAAACCGCGTTCAGAGGTCCGGGTGCTGTCATGGCTGAGCAAACAGACGGCGGATGATCTCTTCCTGGCGTCCCTGACCATCGGCGAACTGGTGCGGGGCGCCCACCGGCTCCAGGACGGCAAGCGGCGAGGGGTGTATGAGCGCTGGATCGAGAACGATCTCGCCAACCAGTTCAAGGATCGGATTTTACCCTTTGACCGGGGCGCCGCGGTGATCTGGGGGGAAATCATGGGTGATGGCGACCGAACCGGCCGGACTCGACCAGCCGCCGACGCCCAAATCGCCGCCGTGGCGCGCCGTCACAGCCTCACCCTGGCGACCCGAAACGTTGGGGATTTTCAGGCGATGGGTGTGATGCTGTTCAATCCTTGGTCGGACTAACCAAAGCTGGCGCAAAGTAGGACGACGAGGCTATTTAGGTTTTTTTCTTCGCGGCAAGTGTTAGCGAACACTCCAGAAGCATCAATAATGATGGCAGAAATTGAACCCAACACATTGATTCCAGCAGTCACCGGAATCTTGGGAGCCTTTGTGGGCTCAGTTGCAACTGGGATTCCTATACTGCTCGCAGAATGGTGCAAGAGCCGCAAGGAGTCGACGCAACTAAAGTCATCACTGGTTGCGGAAGTTGCTGCGCTAGTGGAGATTGCAGAGAAACGCGAATATCTCAGAGGATTGCAGGGTTTTTGTGATTTCCTACAAGGTCAACCGGAGGGAACCACTCGCAATTTTTTAGTGCGTATTCCAAAGCATTACTCACGCATTTATCAAGCCAACGCTGATCGGATTGGAATCGTGGACGCTTCTACAGCTCGAAAAATAGTCCAATTTCATCAGTTTGTTGATGCGGTCATTCAGGATGTTGTTCCAGGCGGAACTTTGTATCAAGGAGGTGGAGTAAACGCATTCGTGCAGACTACGAACATTCTCGACCGCGCATTGCAACTTGGGAGAGAGATATCAGACGACACTTAACCGATCAGGTGATCCAATTTCCAATAAGTCAAACTGCATTGCGTGTACAAGGATTCTGAATTGATTCTGACCCCATAGCGTCCTTCCGACTGAGCAATTGGTTTTTAGACCGCTGACCACGCAGGCTGTGCGGATCAACGTGTCGTCGATCTTGATGACGGTGCATATGGCAATACCCAATAGGTATACGGGCGGATGATTATCCACATTTCAGCGACAGTTGGACCGGGATGTGGGGCCAGCGTTCACAGCGGGAGAGACGTGCTCCCGTCACGAAGTCTTCATGCGAGCCAAACGCGGTGCGCCTCCAACCTGTATCCACCGCGATTTTCATTTTCAACTGATTGTGAGCCCATCTTTCTGGCCGCATCGCCCTCCAACAGCCTGCCGTTCGACGTCTCTCAGCCTTCCGACAGGAGGATCCACAACCACGCCGAAACCAACGCCAACGGTATACCGAAAGCACTCGCTGCGGCCATGGCGGGTATTATAGGAGTGTCCGGAATGACACCGGAAAACTCGCGCGGCATCTGTTCGTCGGCGTAGGCTGTGCCCCGCAGTTTCGAGCGCCACTGCAAAACGCGCAACGCGGCGGCAAGGATCGAGACGGTGAGAAGAAGGCAGAGCGCCAAGCCGAGCAGGGGTATGTGCGGATGCAGCGGGCTCTGGCCGATCGGTCGTCCTTCCGCGCCGATCGCGAGTGGCACGAAAAGAAAGGCTTGGCTGGTCAGAAGCCAATTCACCCTTGCATTCATCAGCTCGATCTCGAACTTGATCCCGGTCAGTATGCGCTCATAGATTTTGTCACCTGCCTCACTTCTTTCTGAGCCGAGCATCTTGTTACACACTTTCTCTCATGTAGTTTACTTTTGCACATTACTTTGCTTCGAACTGTTCATCACTACAATACCGCAATGAACGCTGCCACGCATGTATGCCAACACG
>CAKZLS010000064.1 GCA_937127205.1 uncultured Rhodospirillales bacterium | reverse complement strand
CCTACAAAGGTAAAGTGAAATGGGCGGTCCACGTGCTCTCGTCGCGGGCGGGCGGCGACGCGCACGCGGTTCACGCCACGGCCATCGCCTTCCACAACATGGTCGTGGCCGTATCCCGCATGCGGACCATCGCGCAAACCCCGGGACGGGACGGCCGGGCCAGCGAGGCGACCATCGCCGAACAATGCCTGGTTCCGCCGGAGACCGCGCTCCGAACCGTTTCCGAACCGGTTCAGACCGTGCAGCGGCGCAATCCTCTGAAGCCGGGAGCGCTGATCGTCTACCGCCTTGCCGATGCGTTCGGCGAGCGGGCCGACGTGGCCGCGACCTTCCGGAGCGGCGCCTGGTCGCAGTGCCCGGCCCATGGCCTGGTCCCCAATTTCCTCCGGGCGGTATGGCGGCAAGCCGCGGCGGGAGACGCATCATGACCCCGGCGAAAACACACGATCCCCTGTTCGAGCCCCTCGCCTTCCGCTCGCTGACGGTGAAGAACCGCATCTTCCGGTCCAACATCTCCGGCAAATTCGACAACGAGGACGGCAGCCTGTCGCAGACCCGCATCAACTGGGAGACGCGGTTCGCCCAGGGCGGCGCCGGGACGGTTATTTCGTCCTACGTGCCGGTGCTGATGGAAGGCCGCATCATCGCCGGTTACGCCACCATCCACGACGACCGCTTCATCGACGACTGGGGCGTTCTCGGCGAAGCCGTTCACCGGCACGGCGCCAAGTACATCCTGCAGCTCAGCCACTCCGGCCGGCAGATGGACCTCCCCGGCGTCCACAACCAGAACCGTGTCTGCCTGAGCTCCACGTCGAAAAAGGAATCGCTGCACGGTTTTCTCTGCCGGGAGATGACCGAGGCCGAGATCGCCCATACCATCGACGCGTTTGCGCAAGGCGCCAGACGGGCCCGCGCCGCCGGCCTCGACGGCGTCGAGCTGCACGCCGCCAACGGCTATCTGATCACCCAGTTCCTGTCGTCCGGCATCAACGACCGCCGGGACCGCTACGGCGGCGCGCTGCACAACCGGGCGCGGTTTCTGCTCG
>CAKZLS010000063.1 GCA_937127205.1 uncultured Rhodospirillales bacterium | reverse complement strand
ACAAGACGATTTCGCAGACGTCGTTCGAAAATCATCTCGATGTGGTGCCATTCGTGCCGCCCCCCGACGAGCTGATCGATCATTTGGCCGCCGTACCCGAACTGGGCCCATTGTTCAAAAAAGCCGAGGGGTGGAACTACGAAGCCGTCGGCAACCGCCGCTACATCGAGAAAACCGGCGCCGTGATCGGGAATACCGCCGAGCTCGATGTGCTGCGTGTCGCCGAGATCGCCGGCAAGCTGGCGATCCTCGATGCCGCCGCCGTCGCGGACGCGCATTGCAGCGGCTGCGCCGCCCCCGGATGTAATGGCGGCTATATGCGCGGTGCCTGCCCGGGCGAGGTATGTGAACCGGAGGCCATCAGTTAACGGTTTGGATGTTGCAAGGCTTGGCCGTCGTAGGGGGGCACCTTTCTTTTCTCAACGAGAAATATGCTGGCGTTTATTAACCCATGCACTATATCACCCGAACCGCATAAACTTCGGGGCAGGGGCCATGACCGTTTATGCCGAAAGCCGTGTGATCATGGCACCGCGCAGCAGCGTGTTCGATCTGGTGGCGGATGTGGAGAGCTATCCGGAATTCCTGCCGCTTTGGCGCGATGCGACGGTGTACCGCATCGAAGGTAACAATTATTACACCGAACAGGAGGTGGGGCTCGGCCGGATTAACGAACGGTTCCGGACCCGGACTCATCTGGTTCGGCCCATGCACATCGATGTAACGTCCGACGACGATCACTTCGACGAGTTTTTCATTCGCTGGGATTTCGACACCATCGGCACCGGCTGCCGAATCTCCGTGGCGCTCACCTGGGAATTGAAGGTGCCGTCGTTGCAGGCGGCCATTGATCACCTGTTGCCGCGCGCCGCGCGCACTATGGTCGCCGCTTTCGAGAAGCGGGCTTTGAGGTCGCTTGGCGCACCCTGCGCACCGACATGAACCCTAGCCGAGCTATGCATGGTTCTCCGGGGCCGCGATCCGGTCTACCCTGCTGCCGCCGGAATTCGCCGGCATCGTGACAACCCGAAATCGACAGGAGACCATCGCCGATGCTGACCCGTTGCGGCTTTTTTCAAGGCCATGTCGTCAAAGGTAAGGAAGCGGCCTTCGAACAATTCATCACGGAACGCCTGATGCCGGTGTGGTGGACGTTTCCGGGCGTCACGGACGTGCGCCTGCTGCGTCACGTGGAGTCGGATCCGAATGCGCCGACGGTGCATATGGCACTGGAATTCGACTACCCATCGCGCGCCGCCCTCCAGCAAACCCTCGATTCCGCCGAAAGAGTGAAGGCGAAGGCCGAGACCGCCGAACTGATGACCATGTTCGAAGGCCAAATCTTCCATATCGTTTTCGAACGGAAAGAAGGCGAAGGCGCGCCGGCCACTTAACGCCTGCGGCTATTTAGGGAATGCGCGTTTTCATCGCCTCGGTGGCCCGGACCAGGGCCTTGCGTATTCCCGTTTCCATGGCGGAGTGACCGGCGTCGGGGACGATAACGTACTTGGACTGAGGCCATTCCCGCGCCAGCGAATCGGCGGTGACGATGGGACAGACCATGTCGTAGCGCCCTTGGACGATCACGCCCGGGATGTCATGCAGACGGTGGACCCGGTCGAGCAGGTTCTCGTTGCCGAGAAACAGGCGATTGACGAAGTAGTGCGCTTCGATGCGGGCAAGCGCCAACGCCGACATGACGCCGCCGATCGCTTTCAGGTTCAGCTTTTCCCCTCGGGGGATCAGGTTCGAGCAGCCGGTTTCATATCGGCTCCACGCAACCCCGGCGGACCGATGCACCGCGGCATCGGGATCGGTCAGCCGCTTGTAATAGTTGCCGAGGAGATCGTCGCGCTCGTTCTCTGGCAGAAACTCTTGGAAGGTCCGATTGGCCTCGGGAAAGAATGTACCCATGCCGTACAGGAACCACTCCAACTCCGGGTCCGTTCCAAGAAATATCCCCCTGAGGACGAATCCGGAGCAGCGTTCCGGCAATCGGGTGCCGTAGACCAGAGCCAAGGTCGATCCCCAGGATCCCCCAAACAGCAGCCAACGATCGATACCCAGATGTTCCCTGAGCCGTTCCATGTCGTCCACTAGGTGATCGGTTGTGTTGTCGACGATGTCCGCATGGGGTGTGGAGCGACCGCATCCGCGCTGATCGAAGATAATGATTCGATAGACTTTCGGGTCAAAGAAACGCCGATGAGCCGGGGCGGCGCCGGCGCCCGGTCCGCCATGGATGAACACCACCGGCTTGCCCTGGGGATTGCCGGATTGCTCCCAATACATGGCGTGCCGGCCATCGAGCACCAACACCCCGGTCTCGTAAGGGTCGGTTTCCGGGAACAAATCGTCTCGGAAGTATCCGGTATCCATCATTCGTTCCTCGGACAAGCGAAACGGCAAAGCAAAAACATGAGGTGGTTAGAATAACACCTGAGATGGTCGGTTTCCGCTAGCATTTTTTTCAGTTGATCATATTCTTCAACTT
>CAKZLS010000062.1 GCA_937127205.1 uncultured Rhodospirillales bacterium | reverse complement strand
CGTCATACGGAATGCGCGGAAACGGCATGTCGTTGACCGTGCGGTCGCCCTTGAACTCGTCGAACACGCCGTGCAGCACCGGTTCGATGGCGGCGAACACGTCGTCTTGGGTGGCGAAGGCCATTTCAAAGTCGAGTTGATAGAACTCGCCGGGCGAACGGTCGGCCCGCGCGTCCTCGTCGCGGAAGCAGGGCGCGATCTGGAAATAGTTGTCGAACCCGGACGCCATCAGGAGTTGCTTGAACTGCTGCGGCGCCTGCGGCAGGGCATAGAACTTGCCCGGATGATGGCGGCTCGGCACGAGGTAGTCGCGCGCGCCCTCCGGCGAACTGGCGGTCAGGATCGGGGTCTGGAATTCCAGGAATCCGGAATCGGTCATCCGACGGCGGATGGACGAAATGACGTCGCTGCGGAGTTGGATGTTCCGGTGCAAGCGTTCGCGGCGGAGATCGAGAAAGCGGTAGCGGAGCCGCGTCTCCTCGCCGTAGTCGCCGTCGCCCGCCACCTGCATGGGCAGTACCTCGGCCGGCGATTCCAGCTGGAACTCGTCAATGACCAGCTCTACCTCGCCGGTGGGGCGGTTGGGGTTGATGGTTTCCGCTGAGCGCGGGACGACCTTGCCGGTGACGGTGATCACACTCTCCGGCCGCGCCGCCGTGGCGGCCTCGAACAACGGACTGTTCACCTCGATGACGCACTGGCTGACGCCGTAGTGGTCGCGAAGGTCGATAAACAGCAGATTGCCGTGGTCGCGCTTGCTGTGAATCCAGCCCGACAGCCGGACCCGTTGACCCTCGTTGTCGAGGCGCAGATCGTTGCAGGTGTGGGTGCGAAAGGGATGCATGGTCGTCCGCTCCAGTGCTCGGAATCAGAAATGTAGGTCCCCCGACCGTGAACGGTAAGGGGGCAAGGGCCACTTGCGGGTTGTGAAGGTGCGTTTCGCTATCGCAACCGTTTCCGGTGAATATTCGATGAACAACACGCGTCAAAAGCGCGCCACAGCACACCGAAGCCGGGCGTTTGTCAACCCGCCAGTTCGTCATGCCGCGACCAATGCTTTTGCACCAACCGCGGCCGACCGCCATGACTGGCAAGGCGATGCTTTGTGTGGCAGGCTGGCGATGATCACACAGGGGAAGCGGCGATGGGGATCTGCCGGGCAATTTTTTTCGATTTCGATGGTGTCATCGTCGAATCTTTGGACGTCAAAATCGAGGCGTTTCGCCAGATGTACGCACCCTATGGCGAGACCGTGGTGCGCCAGGCCGTCGACCACTATGTCCACCAGACCGGAGTGCCGCGGCTGTTCCGCTTCAAGCACTGCCATGAGCATTTCCTCGGACAGGACCTGAGCGATGCCGAAGCGCAGGCGCTCAGCGACCGGTTCGGCGAAATGGTCGAGGATCTGGTGGTGGCATGCGACGGCGTGCCCGGCGCCCGGGGTTTCCTCGAGGCATACGCGGACAGCATTCCGTGCTTCGTGGTCTCCGCCACGCCCGACGCGGAACTGAAGCGCATTTTGCGGCGTCGCGGATTGGCGCCCTTTTTCGCGGAGACGTACGGTTCGCCGCCCGACAAGCCCGAGGTTCTGTCCGGGGTCCTGGCCGCGCGTGGATGGCTGGGCGCCGAGACGGTCATGGTGGGTGACGGACTGGCCGATTACCGCGCCGCCACCGCCCACGGCATCCGCTTTATCGGACGTACCCATGCCTGGTTGGAAAGCCCGTTCCCGGACGGCACAACCACCATCGACGATCTCTCCGTGCTTGCGGAGCATCTATCGGTGCCGGGTACCGCTTGATGCATTCCAAGTCCTGACAGATGACCATCCTCAACGGGGTCCGGTTCGACAATCTGCGCGGCGATATCTTCGGCGGCGTGACGGCGGCGGTGGTGGCCTTGCCGCTGGCGCTGGCCTTCGGCGTGGCGTCGGGCGCGGGACCCATGGCGGGCCTCTACGGCGCCATCTTCGTCGGCTTCTTCGCCGCCCTGTTTGGCGGAACGCCGTCGCAGATCTCCGGTCCCACCGGGCCGATGACGGTCGTGATGGCGGGTCTGGTGACCCAGTACGCCCACGAGCCGGCCATGGCGTTCACCGTGGTGATCATGGGCGGCGG
>CAKZLS010000061.1 GCA_937127205.1 uncultured Rhodospirillales bacterium | reverse complement strand
GAGCGGCCAGGCTCGGCGGCGGGGGCCGGCGGTTCGGCCTCCACTGCTTTCGGCTCGGTGGGAGCGTCCAGCTCGGCGGCCAGCTTCTTGAGCATGCGGGCCGTCGCCTTGCCGCCCGGTACGCACAGGTTTTGCCGGGTTTCCTCGCCGAGAAACAGGGCGTTGGAGTAGTCCTCGCAGGTGTAGCCGCATTGGCCGCAGTCCTGCTGCGCCATCGCCGCCATCATCTTGCGGCGAAGCGGCCGGCCTTCGGCCATGGTCATGCGCTCGTCCATGGGCAAGCTCTGGTCATGCCAAGGAGCCTCGCCGTCGTCGCCGTCGTCAAGGGGATCGGCGGCGGCCGGCGATGCACTTACTGCTCCGGGGTCCGCTCCGGCCATGTTGGGATCGCTGTCCAAACTCAACAATCCGTCGAAGAATCCGTTGAGCCAAGCACGCTGCTCTGGCGAAAAGGGTGTGTTGTCGGGGAGCATGGGTGCTAACATCGATCAGCTTTCTCCTCTGTTAACCATGGCTCTCAAACTGTCCACGTCATGACGGCGGCTGAAGGCGAAGAACGGCTCTTTCGGATCCGAGCGGTTGTCCATGTAGGCCTGTACCATGCGCGTCAGCAGAGCCTGCGCCTCGTCGGCCGGCACGTCACGGAAGATCTCGCGGCCGATGCCGGCGTCGGTGCCGAACCCGCCGCCGACCACAACGTTGTAGCCGTCGACGGTCTCCTCGCCGTCTTCGTCGATGGCCACGCGCGCGCCCACCAGCCCGATGTCGCCGACGTAGTGCTGGGCGCACGAGTTGGGACATCCGGTCAGGTGAATGTTGATGGGCGTGTCGAGTTGCAGCAGCGAGTCCATGTGCTCGGGGATGGCAATGGCGTGACCCTTGGTATCCGACGCCGCCAACCGGCAGCCCTGGCTTCCGGTGCAGGCCACGAGGCCGGCACGAACGGAAGTGGCGCGCCAATCGAGCCCAAGCGCTTCGATGCCCCCGGCCGCATTTTCGGCGCCCTCTGGCGTCAGGCCGGAGATAAGCAGGTTTTGCCACACGGTGAGCCGTATATCGCCGTCGCCCAGCCCTCCGGCGATCGCCGCGAGGCCTTCCATCTGATCGCAGGTCAACTTGCCTACGGGTAGTGCGACGCCAAGCCAGACCAGCCCGTCCTGGCGCTGTGGATGGATGCCGATATGGGCATGGCGATCACGAACCGGCGGCGGGTCGCAGAGTTCGAGCGGAACGCGGTCGAGCGCGCGGCCCAGTTTCTCCTCGACGGCAGCGATGAACTTGTCGAACCCCCAGTCGTCCAAAATGTATTTCAGGCGGGCCTTGTTGCGGTTGGTTCTGTCGCCATGGTCGATGAACACGCGGACGATGGCGTCGGCGACGGCGACACACTCGTCCGGTGCCACAACCACACCGGTATTGCGGGCGAAGTCCTGATGACCGGTGATGCCTCCGGGACCAAGCCGGAACCAGACACCGGGCGCTACCGCTGTTCCTTCGCCAACGCGGCAAGCCGTGAAACCGATGTCGTTGGTTTCCTCCAGCGTGGGGATCAAGCCGCCGCCGTCGAACGCGACATTGAACTTGCGCGGAAGACCGAACAACGAGCGGTCGTTGAGAATGTGATGATGCCCTGCGGACGCTACCGGCCGGGTATCGATCAACTCCTGTGGATCGATACCCGCAGTGGCCCCACCGGTGACATTTCTGATTTTGTCGGCACCGGATCCGCGGGAGACCAGACCGATCGCTTGCAGGTTTTCCAGAACCGCGATGCCGTGTGCCGCGCCAATTTCGCGAATTTGCAGGTTGGCGCGGGTCGTGACATGACTGTAGCCGCCGCCGTATTGCCTGGCGATATCCGAAACGCCCTTGAACTGCCAGTGGCTAAGGATACCGTTGGGGATCCGCAGCCGGCACATGAAGCTATCCTGGGCGGGCGCCACATAGAACAGGCCGTGATACTTCCAGCGGAACACGTCGACGCCTTTCGGACAAACGCCTTCGCGAGCCGCAGACTTCATCCGTGCGTACATGTCGAACGGATGTTCATCGCGCTTTGCCTTCTCTTCGTTGCACAGCTTCTTGCCGGCATTGAGAAACTGGTTTTGCGCCTTCAACTGCTGCGCATCGGGTCCAGTGGGTTCAGTATTGTCGGTGGCGCCGGCGGGGGAGGGCGCGACAGCGGAACCCGGGGCGCCGATGGGAACAAGGCCGCGGGCGCTGCGTGCGGATTGAATGCCACTGACGAACCCTTCGAGATAGCGCTTCTGGTCGGGGTTGAAATCGCCGTTGGTCACAGCCGTCTCCTCATGCCGCTTCATCGACGAATGCCCGGCCAAAGATCAGGTCGGGCCGCAGATGGTCGACAGGCATGCGTGTGCGGATCAGCTCCAAGTACCAAAGCGAGCCGGCGACATCGCCGAACAGCACCGCGCCGACCAGCCGGGCACTCTCCGAGCCGCCATCTCGCCGCAGCACAAGTTTGCGATAGGACGGAACACCGGGATCACGGAAGACGATGGCTTCGCATCCTTCGTCATCGAGAAAGTCGCCGGCGGAGAACACATTGACGCCCGACACCTTGAGATTGGTGGCGACCACTGAACCGGTGTAGCGGGCCTGGTCATTCCCGGCGAGGTGATCGGCCAGCACTTTGGCTTGTTCATAGGCGCGCTCCACCAAGCCGTAGCAGCTACCGTTGTGCTCCGCGCACTCGTCGATGGCGTAGACACCGTCGGCGGACGTTGCCAAGGTATCGTCGACCTGGATGCCGCGTTCGCAGGCGACACCGGCCGCCGCGGCCAAGGTGGTTTCCGGCCGGATGCCCACCGCGCACACCACAAGGTCGGCGGGTATCACTTTCCCGTCCGTGAGCCGAACGGCTTCTGCGTGCTCGCTTCCTTCGATGGCGGCGGTTGTCGCTTCCAGAACGACGGTGATCCCGCGCGCCTCGACGGCATCGCGCAGGAGGTTCGCCGCCGAGCTATTGAGCTGGCGCTCCATGAGCCGGTCCATCAGGTGAATCAAGGTTACGTTCACGCCCCGTTTAGACAGTCCGAATGCGGCTTCCAACCCAAGCAATCCGCCGCCGATAACCACCGCCGACTGGCCAGGATCCAGCCGCTCGAAAACATTCAGATCGACGAAATCGCGGAACGTGGCGACGCTCGGCAGGTCGATCCCCGGCAGCGGCAAACGCACGGCTTCGGAGCCGGTGGCGAATACCAGCCGGTCCCACTCCAGATTGCGGCCGGACGCCAGTGTTGCCGAGCGGGCGGCGGCATCGATGGACGCCACCGGATCACCGGTGACCAATGTCACGCACTGGCCCTCGTACCAAGATACCGGCCGCAGGTTGGCGTCTTCCCGGGTGAGGTCGCCGGCCAAGATCGCGGAGAGCAGGACCCGATTGTAGGTAGGCTCCGGTTCCTTGCCGACCACGGTGACCGCGAACCGGTCCGGCGACCGCGCCAGGAGCTCCTCCACAAGGCGGAGGCCAGCCATGCCATTTCCCACGACCAGTAGACGTTCCAGCGAACACGTTCTGGACATTCGCTCCTCCCTCACTGGTACCAGGCAACGATGGCTTTGAGCGTCCCGGCCGCGATCACCGGAACCGCCACCATGGTGGTGAGCCCGGCGTCCGCGGCGGAAACCGCGATCGGTTCCGGCTCCGTGGACAGGTCGGTCGAGATCGCCGGTACGCCGCTTTGCCATACCTGGCCCAGCGTGCCGGCGGTTGGCGGCAGAGCGATGTAACCGTACACCGCGGCGACATCGCTGATGTCCTCGCAATAGCCGCCGGCGAACGTTAGAGCGTTTCGGCTGCTATCCGGCACCCAGGTTTCGAAGCGCCGCGCGATGGGCGTGCCGAGCGCCGACAGCAAAGTCAGTACCCAGGCGCCCTCACCATCGCGTCCGCAGGGAATGCCGACGCCGCGATTGATACCGACACGCTCGGTGCTTTCCCACCGGAGAAACCGGCGCGAGCGGCCAAGATCCTCCATGATCACCGGCATGCCGGTGTCCCAAGTTTGACCCGGCAGCCCAATTCCGCGCATGAATTTGATGTGGCGGTAGCTCCATTCGAGAGCTTCGGCGGTGCCGTAGTAGCCGTCCACGAGACCCATCTCGATGGAGTCGCGCGGCGTATGCCAGACTTCAATGGCACCGATGTGCTCGCGGTCGTCACCGCAAAACAACACGATGACCGCCATCGGCTGGAGGCCGTTGAAGATGGGCAGAGCCACCGCGCACGTGAGACCCGCCGCTTTCGCCGCTTCGTCGCGTTTAAAGTACGAGCCCGTCAGGTCCTTGAGGACGATCGGGTGGCCGACCGCCCAGGCCTTGCCGGGCAAGCCTTCGTCATAGTCGAACCGGGTCTCGCGGCTGACGGTTTCGAAATCGCTCAGCGGTCCATAGAGCCCCGAACCGAGCACGAGTTGCCGGCCGTTCTCGGTGGGGATCCAGATTTCCGTGGCTCGGATGAAGGCCTGTTTCGGCGCGTCTGCTGCCGCGCTCATCGGAGATCCGTGGATATCGACGGCCTGATCGCGAACCGCGGCCCCAAAGCCGTCAATAGACAATGACTGTTCCGACATGGCTCAAGCCGCCTTTTCCGGCGATGCCGACGACGTGTCGCCGCCCGTGGGGTGCTGGACCTTTTCGTACTCCTCGAGAAACGCCAGAAGCTCCTCGCGGTAGCGATAGTAGTCGGGGTGTTCGAGCAGCGCTTTCCGTGTTCGCGGCCGGGGAATGTCCACTTCCATGACATTGCCGACCCGGGCATTGGGACCGTTGGTCATCATCACCACCCGATCGGCAAGCAGGATCGCTTCGTCTACATCATGAGTGACGCAAATAGCGGTCACCCGGGTGCGCGACCATACCTCCATGAGTACCTCTTGGAGCTCCCAACGGGTCAGTGAATCGAGCATGCCGAAGGGT
>CAKZLS010000060.1 GCA_937127205.1 uncultured Rhodospirillales bacterium | reverse complement strand
GGATGTGTGGGCGAGCCGATCAGGATCTGGTACGCTGGTGGCGTGATACGGAACTTCGCGGAGATGATGCGATGACCATCAAGCGTGAGGAATTGGACGCCGCTCGTATCGATTTCTCCGACGTCGCTTCGGGAGAGCGGATCGATCCGGTCCACCCCGGCGACATCCTTCGGATCGAGTTTCTCGACCCGCGGGGCGTCAGTGTGTATGCGCTGGCCAAGGCCATCAAGGTGACCCGGTCGCGGGTCAACGATATCGCATTGGGGCGCCGGGCCATCACCGCCGACACGGCCTTGCGGCTGGCGCGCTATTTCGGCACAACGCCCGAATTCTGGGTCAACCTCCAGTCCCGCTACGATCTGGAAATCGCCAGGCACGAATCGGGCAATCGCATCGAAGCCGAAGTGCCTGCCCCCGGTGCGTCGGCCGGAGCGTGGTAAGGTGCGAGCACGGCGGAACGATCAAACGAACACCATAGCGCCGTCTTTGGACGCGTCGTTCAGGAAGGTGACGACGCCGCCGTCTTGGATGGGCACATCGTCGCGGAGTGTGTCGTGGTCCAGGTTCATGGCGCGGAGGCCCATTTCGCAGACCATGAATTGGACGCCCATTTCGACGCAGGCCATGAGCAGTTCCTCAAACGTCGCGACACCCTTCGCGCCGTAGCTGTCATCTACGGCGCCCCCTTTGCCGGTACCTGAGTCGAGGGGTAGATGACGCCATGCCGGTTCGCCGTCTTCGCCGGGTCTTAGCAACGCCCGGCAGCCGTCCATGGTGAAGAACAGAGTGGTGGGACGCCCCGTGGCCGCCGCCGACGCACCCAGAACCAGCGCGTAGTGCACTTTTTCGAACGTACCGGAGAAGACGATTACCGAGAGATGATCGGGGCCGGGCATGGCGCGTCCTCGGGATCCCCGGTTTCGTGGATGGTGAGATCGGTAAGGGTGGGCTCGGTGCCGCACAGAGGGCATCCGGGATCGGCCGGTACCTTGATCTTGCGGAAGGTGGTGGTGAGCGCGTCGCAGATCAAAAGCGAGCCCGACATGCTCTCGCCGATGCCGAGGACTTCCTTGATCACTTCCGTGGCCTGCAAGGATCCCACCATCCCGCAGAACGCGCCCAGCACGCCGGCCTCCGCACAGGTTGGGACCTGGCCGGGCGGCGGCGGTTCGCGGAACAGGCAGCGGTAGCAGGGGCCGTGCGCGCCCGTCTCGGGATCGGTTTGGAATGCCTTGAAGGTGGTGAGCTGACCGTCGAAGCGGAGGATGGCGCCCGAGACCAGAGGCTTTCGCGCGAAATAGCACGCATCGTTGACCAGAAAGCGGGTGGGGAAGTTGTCGCAGCCGTCGGCCACCACGTCGTATTGCGAGATGATCTCGTGGGCGTTGGCCGGGGTAATGCGTTCGTTGTAGGTGACGACGTCGATCTCGGGGTTGACGTCGATCAGGGCCTGGCGGGCACTCTCCACCTTGGCCGTACCGACACGGTCGGTGGCGTGAACCACCTGGCGCTGCAGGTTGCTGAGATCGACCACGTCATCATCGATGATCCCGATGGTACCGACCCCGGCGGCAGCAAGATAAAGCAGCAGCGGCGATCCCAGGCCGCCGGCGCCCACCACCAACACCCGCGCCCCCATCAGCCGCGCCTGTCCGTGACCGCCGATATCGCTCAGCAGAATGTGCCGGGCGTAGCGGTGGATCTGCTGGTCGGTAAAGTCCACGGTCCGCGGTTCGGCCTCCGTCGATGGTGCGTCGTCAGTCAACACCCATGCCTTCGAAAAGCGCCGTCGACAGGTAGCGTTCGGCGAACGATGGAAGAATGACCACGATGGTCTTGCCTTCCATCTCCGGCCGGCGGCCCACTTCGATGGCCGCCGCCAAGGCGCCGCCCGACGAAATTCCCACCGGTACGCCCTCCAGCCGCGCCACCTTGCGGGACAGCTCAAAGGCGGTTTCGTTGCCGATCTTGATCACTTCGTCGATGGCGTCCATGTCGAGGATCGCCGGCACGAAGCCTGCGCCGATACCCTGAATCTTGTGCGGACCCGGAATGCCGCCCGACAAAACCGGGCTGTCCTCGGGTTCGACGGCGATCATCCTGAAGCCGGGCTTGCGTTCCTTCAACACTTCGGCGATGCCGGTCAAGGTTCCACCCGTGCCCACGCCGCTCACCACCACGTCGACCGCGCCGTCGGTGTCGCGCCAGATTTCTTCGGCCGTGGTGCGCCGGTGGACGTCCGGGTTCGCGGGGTTCGAGAACTGCTGCAGCATGATGGCGCCGGGCGTTTGCGCAACCACTTCCTCGGCCCGCGCGACCGCGCCCGGCATGCCCTTGGCCGCCGGTGTCAGATCGATTTCCGCGCCGAGCAGCGCCAGCATCTTACGGCGCTCCACGGACATGCTTTCGGGCATGGTCAGCACCAGCTTGTAGCCCCGCGCCGCGCACACGAAGGCAAGCGCGATGCCGGTGTTTCCCGACGTCGGCTCCACCAATGTGGCGCCGGGCTTGATCCGGCCGTCTTCCTCGGCGGCGTTGATCATCGCATTGCCGATCCGGTCCTTGACCGATGCGAGGGGATTGAAGAACTCGCACTTGCCGAGAAGATCGGCCTTGCAACCGGATTGCTCGGCCAACTGGCGGAGACGGATCAGCGGCGTGTTTCCGATGGTATCGACGATACTCTCATAGACATGACCGCGTCCGACCGGGTCTTTCTTGGTTGTGGCTGTCGATTGATCGTTCATCTTGGCAAACCT
Organism: uncultured Rhodospirillales bacterium; assembly: GCA_937127205.1. Classification (GTDB taxonomy): domain Bacteria; phylum Pseudomonadota; class Alphaproteobacteria; order Rhodospirillales; family Defluviicoccaceae; genus CAKZLS01. Next base: position 613 of record CAKZLS010000060.1, on the reverse strand, counting down.
CTCAAAAAGCATGAATTTTTTCGTTTAATTATGACTCTGCGGAGCGCGGTCTACGTGCCGCCGCCCCCCTCGAAAACCGTCATATGGAGAAATCCAGGTTGTTGCGGCCTTCGCTTTCGATCCCCGCGTCGTTGGCTCTGGTGCACAGATCGTCGACCGTCACGCCGTCGAGCCGAACCATGACCTCCTGCTGCAGCTCGCCCCAAAGCGGCCGAACCACGCGGTGCCCTAGCGGGGACCCGGTGGGATCATGAAGCGGGTCCTCGGATGTTTCCGATGTTCGCACCACCCGTACGATCTCGCCCACGGAAATGCGCCGGCGCTCCCGGGCCAGACGATACCCGCCCCGCGGACCGCGCACCCCCACGAGAATGCCGTGCCGAACCAGGTTCTGCAGTGCCTGTTCGAGGTACCGGCGCGGAATTCCCTGTCGCCGTGTGATTTCGCGGCTTTGTACCGGCTCGCTTCCCGAATGATAGGCAATGTCCACAACGGCTTCGATTGCAAAGAGGGTTTTCCGTGACAGCCGCAGCATAGATCAATCTCTCTAGCGATTAGTGTTCAACATGGTCGTTCCGGTGGAGCCCAGGCCGCCGTCGGAACGGGCGCTGGC
>CAKZLS010000059.1 GCA_937127205.1 uncultured Rhodospirillales bacterium | reverse complement strand
CCTCGCCTATGCCGGGGCTGTCGGCACCATTCTCGCCGTCAATTTGCAGCACTCGGTACAGCTTTGGCTGACCCTTGGCGCGGTGATTTTGATCGCCCTTGCCGGCTTCCTGTTCGCGCGCCGCCAACAGCGCGTCGGGAAAAGAACTGCCGACGCCTCCGAAGGCTAGGAAGTGCTCTCCAGCAGCCCGGCGTGATGGGCGATGTGGTCGCCCATGAACGTGCTGATGAAATAGTAGCTGTGGTCGTAGCCGGGGTGGCGGCGCAGCGTGAGCGAAACGCCGGCGTCGGTGCAGGCGCGCTCGAACAGTTCCGGTTTGAGTTGCTCGTCCAGGAATTCGTCGGCCAGCCCCTGATCCACGAGAATGGGCGTGTCCCAGCCGGCGCCCGCCAATAAGGCGCACGCGTCGTGATCGAGCCAGCGGGCTTCGTCGTCGCCGAGATAGCCGCGAAATGCTTTGCGGCCCCAAGGGACCTTCGAAGGCGCCACGATCGGCGAGAAGGCCGAAACCGATCGGTACCGGCCCGGATTGCGAAACGCGATGGTCAACGCGCCGTGTCCGCCCATGGAATGGCCGAAGATCCCCTGGCGGTTCATATCGGCAGGAAAATTGGCGGCGATCAGCGCCGGCAATTCTTCGGTAATGTACGCGTACATGCGGTAGTGGCGGGACCAGGGCGGCTCGGTGGCGTCCACGTAAAACCCGGCCCCGGATCCGAAATCGTAGCTATCGTGTTCGCCGGGAAGCTCGGTGCCGCGGGGACTGGTGTCCGGGCAAACCAGGATCAGCCCGTGCTCCGCGGCATACCGCTGTGCGCCGCCCTTCTCGGTCACGTTCGCCCACGTGCAGGTGAGCCCGGACAGATAGGTGAGAACGGGCCGGGACGACTCACGCGCTTGGGGAGGCGTGAACACAGCGAATTCCATGTCCGTTCCAGTCGCCGCCGACTCATGGCGGTAAACCGCCTGGATGCCGTCGAAGCTGCGGTTCTGGTGGATCGGTTCCAATGGCATAAGGGCTCGATTCCTAGAACGTTACGACGGTGCGGATGGACTGTCCCGCGTGCATCAGGTCGAAGGCGTCGTTGATCTGTTCCAGCGGCACCACATGGGTGATCAGATCGTCGATGTTGATTTTGCCGTCCATGTACCAATCGACGATCTTGGGCACGTCGGTGCGGCCCCGGGCGCCGCCGAAGGCGGTTCCGCGCCACGACCGGCCGGTGACCAATTGGAACGGCCGGGTGGAGATCTCCTGCCCGGCGCCGGCGACACCGATGATGATGCACTCGCCCCAGCCCTTATGGCAGCATTCCAGCGCCTGACGCATGAGTTGGACATTGCCGACGCATTCGAAGGCATAGTCGGCGCCGCCGCCGGTCAACTCGACGAGATGGTTGACCAGATCGTCGGCCACCTCGGTGGGATTGACGAAGTGGGTCATGCCGAATTTCTCGGCCACCGCGCGCCGGCCCGGATTGAGATCCACGCCGACGATCATGTCGGCGCCGACCATGCGCGCGCCCTGAATGACGTTCAGGCCGATACCGCCCAATCCGAACACGACGACCTTGGCGCCGGTTTCCACTTTCGCCGTGAAGATGACCGCGCCGATACCGGTGGTCACACCGCAACCGATGTAGCAGATCTTTTCGAACGGCGCGTCCTCGCGGACCTTGGCGACGGCGATTTCCGGCAGCACCGTGAAATTGGCGAAGGTGGAGGTTCCCATGTAGTGATGGAGCGGGCTGCCGTTCAATGAGAAGCGGCTGGTCCCGTCGGGCATCAAGCCCTGGCCCTGGGTGGCCCGGACCTTCTGGCAGAGGTTGGTCTTGGGGTGCAGACAGAAGTCGCATTCGCGGCATTCCGGAGTGTATAGCGGAATGACGTGATCGCCCGGTTCCACCGACGTCACGCCGGGACCCACGTCCACCACCACGCCCGCGCCCTCGTGCCCCAGAATGGTTGGGAACAATCCTTCCGGGTCGGCGCCGGAAAGGGTGAAGTCGTCGGTGTGGCAGACCCCGGTGGCCTTGATTTCAACCAAGACCTCGCCGGCCTTCGGCCCCTCGAGCTGAACCGTTTCGATGCTCAGCGGTTTCCCGGCTTGATGAGCGACAGCGGCGCGAACGTCCATTCCTCGGATCCTCCCCGTCAAATTCGTTTTTTTGTATCAACTAATTGGAATTGTTCTCACAAACATAGCACGCCCGTGTGATAACGGAAGCCTGGAAAGCAGCCGGTTGGGGATCACGGAGATCGTGTTTTGCGGTCGTTCCCATAGTACGCTAAAAGCAACCGGGATCAGTTGCTATGGGGAGCTTGGGTCAGAGGACGTCGGGTAAATTTCCGAGCGGAATCCGTATTGCAACTGGCCTGAACCTTGTTTTGACAGACTTTGAGAGAAAGCCGCTTATGAAATCCGTGTGCGTCACCATGATTGTCGCTATAGCCGCCGGCGTGGCGGCGTGCTCTTCATCCGACACGACGTCGGAGCGACCGAAGGCCGCCTTCAACAAGGTGTATGAGCCTGAGAGAGGCGTGGTCTGCGACCGGATCGAACGCGCCTGCTACGATGGCGAAGGACCGGCGATCGCTGCCACGGAAAAATACCTCGGAGAAGACGCTGCGCGGAGGTTCCAAATCTATGTTGATCGCGTTGGCGCCAAGAACATAACGTCTATCAAGTTCAGCGACGGCGTCGTCTGCAGCTACAGGTCAGAAGTCTGCAGAAAGACGCAGTTCCCCGACAGCAAGGCCCCATATCATGCCCGCGCGCTGTTCGAGCGGTAGTAATCTCGGCGATCTCAGAAAACCGACGCGATCATAGTATCCGATTACGGGAATGCGTTCTTCGCCTCACCCCGACACAGGCGAGATGAAACCATTGGGTTTCAAGGCCAGTACTGAACAATCGATCTGGCGGAACACGTTCTCAGCCGTTTCTCCCACGAGCAGACCAGCCACACCGGAGCGGTTGAGGGTCGACATCACGGCAACGTCGGGTGCCAGATCGCGAACAAGATCGATGATGACCCGGGATGGTACGCCATCGACAAAGTGACGGTGAATGTCGAGGCCTTCAGTCATGAATGGGCGGACGGTTTTTTCAAACAGCGCTTGGGCGCGGCTACGCACCAGACCGAGCTTTTCCTTCGTTGCCGGATCGTCCAATCCCGGCCGGTCCAAGTGATTAAAAAGCAAGGGATCGATGGGCGCCCACGCCTGGACGACGTGAAGCGGCTGTTTGCGCTCGATAGCCATCGACGACGCCAATTCCAGGATATTGGCATTGAGCCGTGCAATGTCCCGATGCCCGCCGGGCGGCGCGATGGCCGCGAGTATGGGCCCGTTTTCCCCGGGGTGACCTGGTTTTAATAGCCGTAACGGCCGCGGACACTTGCGCAGCAGATGAAGGTCGGTGCTGCTGAACTGGAACCCGTAATGGCCATCACTCTCGGCAACCTTAACGACAAGGTCGTGGTCGTCACCAAGCACATGGCGAATAACTTGAACGAAGAAACGGCCCAGGCGTACTTCCGATGAAACGGCGAGATCCATGGCCCTAAACGGCTCGATGATCCCTTTGAAGTGGGAGCGCAGACCGGCGACCACAACGTTTTCCAAGTTGTCGCTGTCGCCGCTGCTCTCGAACTCCGTCAGGCACACCAAGAGGCTGAGCCGAGCGCCGTTGCGTCGAGCCAAGTCTGCCGCGTGCTCCAAAGCATCGTGGTTACCGGTTGCCCGATCGAACACGACGAGAATACTTTTGAACCGCTGCATGGCCGTTTTGCACTTTGATCTACGCCGGGACGGGCGAGACGAAGCCTTCCGGTTTGACGGCGAGCACCGAGCAATCGACCTGGTTGAGCACCCCTTCAGCGGTATTGCCGATGAACATCCCCGGAATGCCGGTTCGGGCCAGCGTGCCCATGACCACCACCTCGATGTTGTACTCCTTCACAACCTCCGGCACGACGATCTCCGGCAAGCCTTTCAAGAAATGAACCTTCATGTTTGGCGCACGCACCCGAAACTGGTCCACGACAGCATCAAAGCTTTCGCGATGGCGTGCTTCGATATCTTTGATGTAGTCGTCGGCTTTGGTCTTTGATATGCGGAGAAAGGGGGAATGCTTGATCATGTCTTCGTGAGCCACGCTCCATGCGTGGACCACATGAAGTTCCACATTCTCCAGTATGGACAAGGACGTCGCCAGCTCCATGATTGTTTGGTGCATGGTGTGGCCCTGAGCGCGGTTTGTGTCGGGATCGATGGCGGCAAGCACTCCGGAGTGGCGTTCGGGATGGGGGTCGACAATCCACACCTGACACGGGCACTTGCGAAGCAGGTGGAGCGCCGTGGTTCCGAATATCATCGACTTATGCAGCTTCTTTCCGCGGGCCGTTTTCATCACCAGGTCGTGGCCGGCTTCCTGAACCTGATGAATGATTTCGATGAAAGGCCGACCCGTCCTTACCATTGTGTTCACGATGAGCCCCTGTTCGCGCGCCGGCGCTACGGCTTTTTCAAGGGCATCCTCGATGGCAGGCGCGACATCCGGAAAGTACTCTAGACCCGTTCCGCCATCGTTGGCTTCCTCAAGCGGCCAGAGCACCGTCATGCGGGCGGCATTGTTTTCGGCCAGCTTGACGGCGCGCACCAATGCCGGGTCGTCGGCCGCTGGTTCTGATGGAATAACCAGGATGTTTTTGAACCGTTTCATTTCGAGGTCCTTTCGCTATGCGTGGGGGAGGGATCCGCGCGCGGCGGGACCTGCCCGTCCCATTCGTCTATCGTGGTTCCTTCCCACATAGGCACGCGGTTCTTGTATGCGGTGCGGCCAATCATGTGCGCCGCCACGGGCGCGGTGATCACCAGAAAAACAATTGCGATCAAGGCGCGAATTTCAGTGGCGACTTCGGCAAAGTATACGGCGACACCCGCCAGGATCAGTCCCGTGCCCAGAGTGGCGGCCTTCGTTGCCGCATGCATACGAAGATAGACGTCCTGCATCCGGACGAGGCCCAGCCCGGCGACAAAACAGAAGGCGCCGCCAGAGACGAGAAGCACGGCCACAATGATGTCGAGTATCATTGACGGTGCTCCTCGGTTGGATGGGTCTTGCCGGCTGCTTCGTCTTCGGCAGCACGCCGATCGGCGTATCGCGCGAAAGCCACCGTCCCCAGGAACCCTACCAGGGCCAGAACGATGGCTACATCGAGAAACGCGGTTTCATCCACGGCAATGGCATATGCGGCGGCAAACGCCACCATCAGCACGGTCAGCATGTCGAGACCCACAACACGGTCGGGGAGGGTTGGTCCCAGCAACATGCGAACGAAACCCAGCGCCATGCCGAGAATGACAAGGACCAGGCACACCGCCGTAGCCCATCCAACGAGACCGAGGCCGAGATCGATCATTCCACCACCTCCAATACCCGCCGCTCGAAGTTGTTTTTGATATTGGCGCGTTCGACGTCGGCGTCATCGATAAACATGACATGGACATAGAGGGTGCGGCGGTCGGCCGACACCTCGAGTGACAGCGAGCCCGGCGTCAGCGAGATCAGATTGGCCAGCAGCGTGATCCCAAGATCGGAACGGACGTCGAGGGGAACGGCAATGATGCCCGGGCGGGAATAAGACTGAGGCGTCACGACTTCCCAGGCGACCCGGAAACTCGAAATGACCAGTTCGTAAAGAAAATAGAATGCGAGTTCGAACCCTTTGACGGTGCGGACGATCTTGCTCATCGCGGGCCTCCTCCCAGCACTGCCGCCACATAACCAGCCGGTTCGATCAGTTCTTGAGCAGCGCGCTCGGCAAAGACAAAGAACGGCTCCACCCAGATCCCGATGGTTACGGTGACTGCGCACATGACGATGATCGGCGTATACAGCGCCACCCGCTCGAACCCGGAGAGCGGTGCCGGTCCCGCCGGCGCGCCATCCGCTGGCAGCGGCTTCCAGAATGCTTGGATCCAGATCTTGGTCATGGAATAGATGGTCAGCAGCCCAACCACGAGGGCCACGCCGGCGATCAGATACTCTTCCAGGTCGAGGCTGGCCTTGATCAGGATCAGCTTGGCCCAGAACCCCGAGAGGGGCGGAAATCCGGCGAGCGAAAAGGCCGGTATGAGGAACATGACCGCCAGCACGGGATGGCTGAGGTACAGCCCGCCAAGGCGATTGAGGTCGAAGGATCCCGCCACCCGCTTGATCACGCCGCCGATCAGGAACAGGTTCGCCTTAACGATAATGTGGTGGATCAGATAGAACACCCCGCCCACCAGGGCCAGCGGCGTAAACAGCGCCAGACCGAGCACCATGTAGCCGATCTGGCTGACGATATGAAACGACAGAATGCGCCGGATATCGGTGTGGGCGGCGGCGCCGAGCACGCCGGTGATCATGGTCAGCGCCGCGACAACCAGCATTACGGTGTGGGTTAATGCCAAGTCGTTGGTGAAGACCAGCGTGAACATGCGGAACAGGGCATAAACACCGACCTTGGTCATCAACGCCGCGAATATCGCCGTCACCGCCACCGGCGGCGTGTGATAGGAGGCCGGCAGCCAGAAAAACAGTGGAAACACCGCCGCTTTGATCCCGAAGGCGATCAGGAACATGATCGCGATCGCATCGATCAGCCCCTGATTTTCCACCGCGCGCACAGCCTGGTTCAACTCGGCCATGTTCAGCGTTCCGGTGGCGCCGTAGAGCAGGCCGATGGAGGTCAGGAACAGGATGGTGGAGACCAGATTGATGGCCGCGTACTTGACCGCGCCGTCGAGCTGCGCTTTCTCGCCGCCGAGCGCGATCAGCGCGAACGACGAAATCAGCATGACCTCGAACCAGACGTAGAGATTGAACACGTCGCCGGTGAGGAAGGCGCCGCAAACGCCGCCAAGCAAGATGTGATAGAAGGAATGGAACGCGAAGCGTTCGCGCTCCACGTCCACTGTCGCCAGCGCGAAAATCACGATCAGCAAGCCGGTGAGGCCGGCGATCAGCACCATCACGGCGCTGAACAAGTCGGCCACCAGCACGATGCCGAAAGGCGGCGGCCAATTTCCCATCCGACCGACAAGGGTGCCATCCTGCCATACGGCCGCCAGCAGAACCACCGTCGCCACGAAAAGAGCCGCGCCGCCGCCGGCGCTGACATAGCGTTCCATGATGTGCTGCTTGCGCACCAGCAGCGCAAGCACGGCCGTCGCCATGGGGATCGCGATGGGAAGAACCAGCAGCCAGCTCACACCGCCGTCTCCCGGCCGGACGCGGCAGGCACCGGTTTTTCTTCCGCGATGGGCTCGGCAACGCGCATGGCGTCGGTATCGACGGTGCCGAGTTCATCATGCGCGCGATAGGCCAGAACGAAGGCAAACGCGAGCAGACCGAAACCGATCACGATGGCGGTGAGAATGAGCGCCTGCGGTAATGCGTTGGCAACAACCTCCGCCGGCGCGGTCAATCCATCCGGCACCAGCGCCGGCGCGCCGCGCGTCAGTCGGCCAGAGGCGAAAATGGCAAGGTTGGCAGCGTTGCTTATGAGCACGAGACCGAACAGGTAGCGCACCAAGCTGCGGCTCAGCATTAGATAAACCGCCGCTCCGAATAGCCAACCGACCAAAACCGCGAGAAGCACCTCCATCTCAGGCGTCCTCTTCCAGGGCAAGGACGAGCGTGACTACGGCGCCGACGACGACCAGATACACGCCGACGTCGAACAGCAGAGGGGTGCCGAGCGGTACGCCCCCCGGGAAGGCCCAAACGCCTGTTAGGAAAGGCGCGCCTTGAAACGCCGCGACGAGGCCGGCGATAATAGCGACCGCAACACCGATCATGGTGATGGCTCGCGGATCGACGCGGAGCAGACGCCGGGTCGCCGGCACGCCGTTGGCGATGGCGTGCAGCAGAAACGCGGACGCCGCCACCAATCCACCCACGAACCCGCCACCCGGCAGGTTATGTCCGCGGATCAGCAGATATAGCGAAAACAGCACCATCAGGGCGATAACCGCCCGCGCTACCGTCGACAAGATCAGTGAATTCATGAGCCGCCCGCCCTCGTGGATCGCAGTTTGATCAACCCGAACGCGCCAAGAGCGGCCACTGCGACGACAACGATTTCGCCGAAGGTGTCCAGCGCCCGGAAATCGACCAAGATGACGTTGACGATGTTGCCGCCTTGCCCCCCTGGAACACTGTTGGCTTCGAAATACTTGGTCAGGTGGTCGTTCAGCGGCGTGTCGAGCACCGCCAGCGTCATCAGCGTCATCACGCCACCGGAAATCGCGGCAAGCGTAAGGTCACCAAGACGTCCGCGCTTCGGCGGATGAGTCGTTTCGGCAAAGCGCGGCAATTTCAGGAATACGACGGAAATCATCACCACGAACAAAACCTCCACCAGGAGCTGCGTCTTGGCAACGTCGGGCGCGCCGTAAATAAGGAAAATCAAGGCAACGCCGGAACCGACGGTGCCCAGTCCGCAGATACCGGCCAGCCGCGAGCGCGCGGCCATGGGTACGACCGCCCCGGCGGCAATGAGGACGACGATGGCCCACTCGTATATGGGGACATCCGGCCACAGCGCCGGCCATGCCATGCCGCCTTCTGCAATCAACGTCCCGCCCACGCCGGCAGCGGTGACCGCGAACACCACGAACAAGTACCGTCGTAAAGATCCGTTCTGCAGTATTGCGGTTTGGACGTCCGCCAGCTTCAGGATCGCGCCCTTGACGCCGTCGTAGGCTTCGTCACCTGTCAGGAGATGTCCGAGAGCCGAGGCCAGCCATCGGCGCAGAGTGTCGCTGAAGATGAACACGGCCACGCCCAAGGCCACAGTCAAAATGCTCATCATGAGCGGGATATTGACGCCGTGCCACAGCGCGAATTTGACGTCCTTTTGTATTCCGGCAACGGCGTTAGCCGCCGGATTGATAAGCAGATTGCCCACATATTCAGGTCCAACGCCGAAAGTGAGACCGAGCAACGCCATGAACACCGGACCGATCCACATTCCGAAAGGCGGGCGGTGAGGAGTACGGTCATAGGTGCGCGGAGCGCCGTAGAACGGGCGGATGGCAACGACCGCGGCAAGTCCCACCATTAGGGCGTTGGCGGCAATGGCGGCGCCGGCAACGAGCAGCGGCTCGGACGCCACAGCCAGTGCGCCTTCGTATTTCAGCTCCTTGCCGATGAAACCCAGAAACGGCGGGAAGCCAGCCATGGAAAACGCGGCCGCGGCGGCCGCCACGGCGGTAATCGGCATGGCCCGGAACAGACCGCCGAGGCGATCCACCTCGCGGGTGCCGGTTTCATGGTCGATAATGCCGATGACCATGAAGAGCGCGGACTTGTACAAGCAATGCACGACCAGGAAGGTCATCGCAGCGGTGATGGCGATATGCGCTTCCGATCCAAGAAACATGGTAAGCGTGCCGAGCGCCATCACCGTGGTGTAGGCGAGTGCCAGCTTAAGGTCCGTTTGCCGCATGGCCACGATGGACGCCCAGACGGCGGTAACGGCCCCGAAAATGGTCAGCGTCCAGATCCATTCCGGCGTGCCGGACAGGGAGGGGTGCACGCGCGCGAGCAGATAGATGCCGGCCTTGACCATGGTGGCCGAATGCAGATAGGCGCTCACCGGCGTCGGCGCGGCCATCGCGTTCGGCAGCCAGAAATGGAACGGCACCTGTGCGGACTTGGTGAAAGCGCCGAGGAGGATCAGCACCAGGATACCCAGGTAAAGCGGGTGTTCCTGAACGCCGGACTCGGCCGTCATCAGTTCCGACAGCTCCATGCTGCCACCGGCCTGGGCCAGCAGGAGCAGCCCGGCGAGAAGCGCCAGGCCGCCGGCGCCGGTAACGAGGAGCGCTTGCCAAGCGTTGCGGCGGGCCTTCTCGGACGCGTGATCGAAGCCAATGAGTAAAAAGGAGGAGACGGTGGTCAGCTCCCAAAAGACAAACAGCGTGATGATGTTGTCGGCGAGCACCAAGCCGAGCATGGACGCCTGAAAAAAGATCAGGTAGCAAAAGAAAGCGCCGGTCTGTGCATGGCCATGCATGTATGCGCGTGCATAAAGGCCGATAAACACGCCGATCCCGGTGATCAGAAGCGCGAAAAGGAGGCTGAGACCGTCGACGAAGAACGAAAACTGGACGCCGAAAGACGGCAGCCATGGAATGGCCACGCGCAGGACTTCACCCGAGGCAACTCGGGGAACGAGAGTTAGCGCGAATACGACCCCCGCCAGCGAGAGCAGGACAAAAGCCCAGCCCGGCACCTGGCCGCGGCTTTCACCACCGCGTTCAGCCATGTCGCGCTTGCGCTCCTCTGAATACGGCTCCCGCAAGTCCACACAAGTGTATCAGTGCCGGCGCCGCGATCCCCGCCAAGCACCATTCGCGGCGCCGCGCATTGGACAGATCCCGTGCGCTGGTCGTCTCAATCATTTCGGCGGAAGTGATACTCATCGGGGCCCTATATTTTAGCTCTCTCAGAACCGGCTAAGCCGCCTTCGACGGTGAGTCCGGTTCGTCCGCGGCGTATTCTAGAGCGGCTATTCGCGAGAGGCGATCCATTTCCGAGCGAACCGCGTACTCATGACAAGAGGCGCCCGAGGCACGCATATCCCCGACGATTTGCCGGATTATGGCCTTGTCGTCGGGGAATTCGATACCCAATGTGACAATCGACTTCGCGTAGTTATCCCCCCGGTCGCCGCTCAGTCCCAGTTCGGCAGCGGCCCACAGGCCCAACAACCGATTGCGCCGGGTTCGGACGCGAAACTCCAAGTCTTCATCGAAACACTGCTTTGCGATTTCATAGTTCGCGCACTTGTTTGCGTCAACCATGTGTATCTCCGCTCATTGTTTCCAAAATGAAATCACGCGCTGTCACGGCCAGCGTGACCAAAGACACCTCGACTTCATTTCGTAAAATGATCGAGAGCGGCTGATGCCTCTAATCGATATTCAAAAATTTTTAGATAGATTTTATCTATTAGTTCTAACTCGACCTCTCCGGCCGGAGATATCGGCTCTCGAGTCGATGGCTGGAAAGATGAGGGATTTAGGCCAAAGTGCTCACTTCCGGAACATCGTTGGCAAGGACATCCCGGATATGAGCGGCCAGCGCTAAGTATTCGCTTCGGCGCGCCGACTGCGCGCGCCATACCAGGCCGATGTCTCGGCTCGGCGGTGGCTCCTTGAAAGGGATGACGGCCAGCTCCGAGTCCTGTCGTGCCTCGGCGCGGACGTAGAGTGCGGGCAAAAAGGTGGCGCCCACCTCCATGACCGCCATTTGGCGCATTGTGTCCAGGCTTGTGGTGGCGAAGTCGAGCAGCGGATTGGCGCCGTGCTCCCGGCACAGCGCCATGACTTGAGCATGCAGGCTGTGTCCTGTTTCCAGGGCCAGAACCGTCAGCCCCTGCAGATCCGCCGCCTCCACCTGGTCCTTAACGCTCAGCGGATGGTTTTTCGGAAGCGCCAGCCACAGCGGCTCGCGAAACAACTCGGCCGTTGAAAAGCCTTCCCGCCTGACCGGGGTCGGAAACACCAAGAGGTCCAGGTCGCCGTCGTCCAATCGACGCAGCAGCCCCTCGCCCGTGTCTTCTCTGAGATACAAAGTCAGGTCGGGATACCGTTGCCGCAGGTAAGGAAGAACGATGGGCAAGAGGTAGGGACCGAGAGACGGGAGGACACCGAGTCGCAGCGTTCCATCAAGGATATGGCGGCCGCGTTCCGCAAGCTCTCCGATGTCCTGAACATCACGCAACACTCTGCGGGCCCGGTCGGCAATCTCGCTGCCAATCTGGGTCATCACCACCTTGCGGCGGCTGCGCTCGATGAGTTGGACCTTAAGTTTGGCCTCGAGTTCGCGGATCTGGTCGCTGAGAGTCGGCTGGCTGACGTGACAAATCTCGGCCGCGCGACGGAAGCTAAGTGTGTCGGAAACGGCAACAAGGTACTGAAACTGGCGCAATGTCGGCATGGCAAGACCTTAGGATAAACGGGCCCTGCGCGCCACCGTCCACGCGCAAAGGGGGTAGCTTGACGGTCATTACCCTGCCTGGGCCACCGCCATATTGACGTTGGCGTGGAGATGCTGGACCAACGCCGGATCGAGTTTCAAACGGCTGGCCAGATTGGCCAGGTACGCCTTTTCAGCCAAGCCCTCCGGATCGATGGCAACCAGCGAAGCGGTGTATATCTCGGCCGCCGTTTCGGGGCAGGTGGCGCCGGCGGCGATGGCGTCTATGTCCAGCGGGCGCGCGAGCTCGTCCATGACGAACGCCTTGGCTTCCGCATCGAGGCCGAGATCGTTCACCTGCTTGAAGATCCGCTGTTGCTCCGCCGCGTCAATGTGGCCGTCCGCCTTGGTTGCACCAATCATGGCGCGCATGAGAGTGTGACCGAGGCCATTTTGCTGTTCGGCGGGAGGCATGAAAGGCGAGCCGGCCGGCGGAGCCTCAAACGCCGCGCCGTCGGCGCCGGAAACGGTTTGGGCCGCCGGCGGCTGTTTACCGGCGCGCCAATCGCTCCATCCCTTGTAGGCCAAGCCGCCCAGCAGAGCCATCCCACCATAGGTGAGTGCGTTCTTGCCAAGCTTGCGGCCCTTCTTCGACCCGGTCAGAAGCCCGGCGAGGCCACCGGCGAGGGCGCCGCCGCCGATACCGCCAATAGCGCCGAAATTAGCGCCGCCCCCCTTTTGCGGACTCCCGGGCGACGACTGTCCGCCCAGGAACTGGTCCATGAGGCTTTTCGCGTCAAACATCGATCGTTCCGTGCTCCTGATTGCGGCCGGCGGCCCTGCGCCGCCTCGGGTAGATCTCGGGAGCGGCCCTACGCCGCCTCGGGAAGATCTGGCGAGCGGCTCAACTGCGCCTCGGCTGACAGCGTCCGCTGAGCCATCTCGTAGCAGATGACTTCCGTAGGCACGGTCATGCCCGCCCGGGCGAAATCCTCGACCAATTTGTCGACAATCGCCAGGTCGCCATTGGATTGGAGTCCAAGGGCGACGATGCCATCTGCGTACTCCTCCGCTTGAGCGAGCTCAAACTCCATCATATGAGCCGCCCAAAGTCCAAGCTGGCGGTTGCGAAGGGTCGCGATCAAACGCATTCTCGGGGTCAAACCGTCAAAGCTATTTTCGATCACTTCGAACTTATGTCCAAGAGCCAACATGCCGTCTACTCCTTGATAAATCCCAAAGGTGGCCGGTGACGACGTGTCCGGAGATTGTCGATTGGTCCTGTCATCCGGTGTCTTCACCGTTGCCATGAACGCCATGATGCCGTAGCCGTTATAATTAGTCTAATCGATTTAGATTAGAGTTTTGATTGATGTTAGCTATCAATTTAAGCCGCATGGTAGTATCGGGCCGCGAATTGGGTGCGAATATGTTTGGCGAGTTCGTTGGCAATATCGCTGGAGCCCGCGTTGGGCAGGTACAAGTTGATGTAATATCGAGGCAGTGGCGGAAGGCCGGCCTCCGGACCGATCACCTCAAGATCATCGGGCACCGTCGATGACAGCAGCGGCGCTACGGCAAGGTCGGCGAGGAGGGTCGCCAGCAGCGGTTCCATATTGCTGAGCTCGCATACCGGCCGCCAGTCCCGCCGGGCTTGGGCCAGCGCCTGAACCGCGGCTCCCCGAAAGGCGCAACTCTGATCGCCGATGGACACCGGCAGCGGATGGCAGCCATACGCCCGGCCGCCTCGAGCGCCCACCCAAACGAGGGCATCGGCGCGCAGGGTTTCCACGTCCACGCCGCAGGTTCGCTCGGTGGTCAGGGTAAGATCCACATCGCCTTTTTCCAAGGCCTCCAGGAGCAGAGGCGTGGTGCTGCAGACCAGCGACACGCGCACGCCCGGCCACGCTTGGTCGAAGCTCTTCAGGATCGGAGGCAGGAACGGTCCCACGACGTCATGCGGCGCGCCGAGACGCACTTCCCCTTCAAATTCGGGAGACATCATCAATCCCCAAATTTCGTCGTTTACGGCGAGTAGCCGCTGCGCATGCATGAGCAGGCGCTCGCCTCGGGGGGTCAGGCGCATCCGCCGCCGATCGCGCTCGAACAGCGGTTGCTGAAAGGTGTCCTCAAGGCGCTTGATTTGCTGGCTTACCGCCGCCTGGGTCAAGTTCAGCAGCCGTCCTGCGCTGGTCATTCCGCCAGTATCCGCCACCGCGACGAAAGCCCGGAGCAGCGCCGTATCGATGTTGTGGGCCATGGTCATCTTCTCGATAAAGGATCGTTATGGTATATATAAATAACATTCATTTCTCTTATGCAAGGGCTGTTGATAAATTAGCACGGTCGAACCACTCCTCCCGACACTGGAACCTGATTGGAAAGACCCATGCCTCGGACCGTTGCCAACATCCTCCATACGCCGCTGGCGGTATTACCGAACGCCCGGTTCAGCCTAACCGATCTCGCTGATTTGGTTCTCTCGTGGATGGAAGTCGCCCGTCAACGCCGGCATCTTGCATCCCTCGACAATCGGATGCTTAGGGATATCGGCTTTAGTCAAGCCGACGTGGACCGGGAAATCAGCCGGCCGTTTTGGGACATTTGCCCCAAAGGCCGCTGAGATTGGGGATCCGATGATCGCCGCGCTCTGTTTTTTCTGCCGCCCAAGAGAGCCTGTTGCGAAATCAGCGGGCGCAAAGCGGTGAGGCTGGCTTGAAATTGAT
>CAKZLS010000058.1 GCA_937127205.1 uncultured Rhodospirillales bacterium | reverse complement strand
CCTGTTCCACGATGGCGCGTTCGTGGGTCCGTTCGTCTACGGCATGCGCTTCCAACTCAACATGGAAACCCTGCAACGGGAATACGTGACCGATCGCTCGGACGTCCAGCGTCTGCGCTTCTTCTGCCTCGGCGATCCCTACGAGTTCTGGGGCCTGTTTCCAGGCCGGCTTCACCTCGTCTGTCCGGCGGAAGGTGGTACCCTGTTCCTACTGGGCACCGACCGGTTGGGCCGTGATATGGCGTCACGGCTGCTCTACGGCGGCCGAATATCACTGACCGTGGGGCTTGTGGGGATTACCATCAGCTTCCTGCTCGGCATCACCATTGGCGGCATCGCGGGCTACTTCGGGGGCTGGGTGGACAACGTGATCCAGCGGGTGATCGAGATCCTCCGCTCGCTGCCCGAATTGCCGTTGTGGATGGCGCTGTCGGCGGCGCTGCCGGTCACCTGGAGTCCGATCCTGGTATACCTGGGCATTACCGTTATCCTCGGCCTGCTCGACTGGCCGGGGCTGGCTCGTGCGGTCCGATCCAAGCTGCTATCGCTCCGCGAGGAAGACTTCTGCGCCGCGGCGCGGTTGATGGGGGCGCGGCCTCAGCGGATCATCGGCCGCCACCTGCTGCCTAATTTCATGAGCCACCTAATCGCGTCGGCAACGCTGTCCATCCCCGCCATGATCCTCGGCGAGACAGCGCTGAGCTTTCTAGGTCTCGGCCTGCGCCCGCCGGTAACCAGCTGGGGCGTACTGCTGATCGAGTCGCAGAACATCGAAGCGGTGGCGCTGTATCCGTGGCTTCTGTTGCCCATGCTGCCGGTGGTGATAACCGTACTGGCTTTCAATTTCCTCGGCGACGGCCTGCGAGACGCCGCCGACCCCTACGAATAGCGCCTGTTGCCCATCACGGAGAAATGATTGCGACGTGCAAGGAACTGCCTGCGCACATGTAACCAAAAGGGAGTATAGTTGAGCGGTCGATAGGGGAATACGTATGATGCGAATTTCTCGCCAGGCCCGTGCCAAGATGGCTGTCATGGGTGCGTTTTCCATACTCGTGGCGACAGGTGGCGGTTTCGGGCCGGAGGGCCAGGCACAACCCATTGACGCCGAAACCACCCTAAGCCCTCGAGAACACCCGAAGATCGCGCGACCCGGCCGGCTTTCAAAGCAAGACGCCAAGGTCATCTATGACACCATCGCGGATCACATGGCGGACAATCTGGCCATCTCCGGTGAGCCCGTGGCGTCGCAGTACAGGCGCTGGTGGCGAGTCAACGACGCGCCGTTCCTATCGGCCACCCACGGCAGCCGATACGTCAACGTCTACGCCAATCACATCGCCTTGCGCGCTGGCTATAACGACATGCAATCCGGTGTCGAGATGCCGCCGGGCGCGGTGGTGGCCAAGGACAGCTTCACCTTCACCGATGATCGCGCCCTGTTCATCGGCGCTCTGTTTGTCATGGAAAAAGTGGCCAAGGGCGAAAGCGAGAACACCGCCGACTGGCGTTATCTGATGATCCTGCCGGACGGCAGCGTTTTCGCCGATAGCAGCGGCGCATTCCCTGACTCCGCCGCCTTCTGCCACACCTGCCACATCCAGGCGAAGGAGTTCGACTACTTGTTCTTCCTTCCCGAGGCATACAGGCGGCGCGTCCCGGGCGCCGATTAGACGGTCAAGCTTTCTCGATCCACAGGCTGGAATCCAGTCCGCCGGCAACCCAACCGAGATCCGACATGGGGCCGTCGGCGAGCGTCTCGGCCATCCGTGTGCCCACATAGCGGCTCGACCATAGGACCCGCCAGCCGCCGCCTTGAAGCAACGCCGCGACTGCCAGTTGCTCGTTATAGCCGCGCCAAGCCCACGATGGCGGGTAGTCGTCGGGAAGAAAAATGTCGTGGATGTGGACCCGCACGCCCCGGGGCAAAGCCGGCATCACCCGGTTGCACAGGAAATCCACGTCGGTTCCCGGCATCAAAATATGGCTGGAGTCGACGCTGAGAATGTCGCCGGGAGCGAGCGCCGAAAACGGTTCCGAGCCCGCTTCCTGAACCGTTTGTCGGATCACCTCTATGCTCAACCGGCTGATGTCGGCACGAGGCGCGGGGTCAATGGCGGTGATGGCTGTGGAAAGACGGCCGTCGGCAACGGCCCGGGCGAAGAACCGGGTCGAATGCCCCGAACCCACTTCCACCAATCGGGCAGGCGGGGCTCTCCGCACCGCCACATACGCCGCAGCGGCATCGAGCGGGGGGAACCACTGCTGGTTCCAACGCGGCGCAGGCGGCGGCTCGTCGCCGATGGCTTCCAGCGGCACCGCCAGATCTTTTATCTGGCAAATCGTCTCTCGGAAAGTCCGCTCGGACGCCTCGAACAGGTCCTCAATGGCCGCATAACCCGCCCGGCGCCCAGGGACCGCAACGCCGTCCGCATAGCGATACGGAATAAAGAATCCGCGCGGTTTCAATCCGAGGACCGTTAGCAATCCCAAACGCAAGCGCCTGCGGCCGCCGCGCGAGAAAAAGCCGGTCTTCGTGAGCGCTCCGGTCATGCGCCGGAAGCTCGGCCGGCGCGCCGCCGGTGTGCGGCAATGGTCAGCGGGGTCCGCGACTTGGGCACATCGCGAATGAAGTTGGACCGGGCCACGTGATAGCTGGGGTCGAAACCGTAGAAGTTCATGCGCATCCGCTCCAATTCATCTTTGCGATATGAGACCAGCGGTTTTTCGGCCTCGTCGGCGGCGCGGCGCTGGGCCTTGTCGCCCAGCAGTTGAGGCAGCGCCGGATCACCGGCAAGGGCCTCGGCCCGCTCCATGACCTGCTCGCGGAACTCCGCCGCGGTGCCATTCAGCCTCTCGTCGATTAGGCCCAGACATCCCGCCTCGGCGACGCCCATGGGCAGCCGCGCCTGGGTCACGGCCTCGGCGTTTTCCGTACCGGCACGGCGCGGCAATAGATAGGTCCAGTATTCCGATCCATACAGATTGCCCATGCCCTTGTAGTGCGGATTGAGCACGAGACCGTTTCGCGCCAAAACGCGGTCAGCCGCCAGCGCCATGAACACGCCGCCGGCTCCGGCGTTCCCTTGCATGGCGGCGATCGTGAGGTGATCGTCGGTGGTAATCACGTCGTGGACCAGATCGTCGATGGCGTTGATGGTCAGCCACGACTCGTCGGCCGGACTGTCGGCGGCTTCGATGACGCCCAGATGCATGCCGTTGGACCAGAAATCCGGGCCGCCGAACAACACGATGACCCGGGTGTCCCGCCGGCGTGCTTCGCCGAAAGCGGCCCGCAACCGGTCACACTGCCGCGCGCTCATGGCACCGTTGTAGAAGGGAAAGTGCAGCGCCCCGACGCCCCCGCGTTCCTCGTACCAGACATCCCGCCAGGTGGCGCCATCATGGACCGGCAATTCGGGCACATCGTCCAGCCGATCTCCAAGGACCAGGGCCGCCGGCAGCTTAAAGGTGGATTGGGTGTCATCGCGCCGCCGCGCTTGACCGATCCAAACCGCACCGTCGACGGTGGCAACACACACCGCGCCCTCGCGCCGTCCGATCACCGCGCCCGGTTGACCGGTCAGACGGTCGTCGGCATGGGCGTCGTAAACCCAGACTGGCAAACCGAGCAGAGTATCGCGAACCCCCGGCCGGCCGTCGCCGGAGTTGATATTGCGGATGACTTGATCGGTTTCGTCCGCTTGCCAGTCGATGGTCCGGTCCGACTGTTTCATGGCCGGGCGAAGGCGTCCGCGTACATCGGGTCCAGTGAGATCCTGGGGATCCGGCTGAAAACTTCCGTCGGAAAAACGTTGGACGGCTGTGAGTACCGCCCGCTCTGCGGCTTCTGCGACCTCGTTGCGATAGAGGCTGCTTTTGGACGCGATGCGCATGCGAAAGGTCAGCGATTCCCAAACATCCCCGGCGTCCATTTCGGCATCGGCCTGGAGAACGGTCACCCCCCATTCCCGTTCGCCATCGATGATCGCCCAGTCCAGTGCCGAGGGGCCGCGATCTCCCACGATACCCGGATGCACCACCAAGCAGACCGTTTTGCGCCATACGCTTTCCGGAATTGCCCGTTTGAGAAAAGGCGCCACGACAATGTCGGGACGAAACATCGCCACGGCGTCCTCGGTGACACCGTCATTGATATCGAATTCGACCGATACCTCGTGGCAATGTTCGCGCAGCGCCACGAACAGGCGCTGGGCTAGGCTATTGAATGCATGGGTGAGGAGTAGAATGCGCATTCCGCAAACTATACGACCTTGTGGGCCTTTGCCCAAAAGGCGTTACGGCTCCTGGCCCGTATTCATGGGCAGGCCGCGCTTCTTCCACGACGACATGTGACCATCGAGATAGGCAACCCGGTCGTAGCCCAGTGTCCACAGCGCGAACTTGGCAAAGCCGGCGCGCGGACCGTGGGCACAATACACAACGATCGTATCGTGCTTGGGGGCGCTGATTTGGTCGGCGCGCGACCAAAGACTGTAAAACGGTATGTGAATGGCGCCGGGCACATGACCGGATTCGTACTCGCCACCCGTCCGAACATCGACGATCACCGGGGCGGTCCCGTTTGCGATGGCGTCCATCAACTGGTCTTGA
>CAKZLS010000057.1 GCA_937127205.1 uncultured Rhodospirillales bacterium | reverse complement strand
CTGCCGAGGAGGCGAGAAACACGATCACAAAGTGTCATTACTAACGACCGTTGGTATAATCATTCATTTTTTGCCGATGCACTCACCGAGGAACACGATGACATTCTCACACGGTCTCGATCCGATCGATCAATTCAAGGCCTGGATGGCCGATGCCGAGAAGAGCGAGCCCAGCGATGCAGACGCCGTGACACTGGCCACCGCCACGCCCGATGGAACGCCTTCGGCGCGCATGGTTCTGCTCAAGGGCGTGGATGCCGATGGGTTCAGGTTTTACACCAATCTCGGCAGCGCCAAGGCCGCGGAGCTTGCCGCCAATCCCAAGGCCGCGTTGTGTTTTCACTGGAAATCGCTGCGCCGGCAGGTGCGGGTGAGCGGGTCGGTGACACAGGTGAGTGACGCGGAGGCCGATGCCTACTTCGCCACCCGTCCCCGCGTCAGCCAGTTGGGCGCCTGGGCATCGCGGCAGTCGCAGCCGCTCAAGGGCCGGTTCGAATTGGAGGCGCGGGTCGCCAAGTACACTGCCCGGTTCGCTATCGGCGACGTGCCGCGGCCTCCGTTCTGGTCCGGGTTCTGCCTGGCGCCGACCGAAATCGAGTTCTGGGAGGACCGGCCGTTCCGCCTGCACATGCGTGCCTTGTATCGCCGGACCGAAACCGGCTGGGACAGCGAGGAACTGTATCCGTGACCACCGGCGGAGGAAATGGATCGGCGCATACGTTGTCGGAGGATCGCGCCAACCGGCTGAAGCGGCTGGCGGCGGGGGCGTCTGTCACGGTTGCGGCTGTGCTGATTGCCGCCAAGACCGGTGCCTGGATCGTCACCGGATCGGTCAGTCTGTTGTCGACCCTGCTGGATTCACTGCTGGACCTGGCCGCGTCGGTGGTCAATTTCATCGCCATTCGCCAGGCCATGCAGCCGCCCGACCGCGAGCACCGGTTCGGGCACGGCAAGGCCGAACCGCTGGCCGGACTGGCCCAGGCGGCGTTTGTCGCCGGCTCCGCGGCTTTTCTGTTGTTCGAGGCAGTGCAGCGCTTGGCCGAACCCGTTGCCGTCAAGAATTCGAATTTCGGGATCGCGGTGATGGTGTTTTCCATCGTGCTGACTCTCGCGTTGGTGCTTTTCCAGCGTTTCGTCATCAGACGCACCGGGTCGGTGGCGATCAGCGCCGACTCCCTGCATTACAGCGCCGATCTGCTGGTCAACGTCAGTGTCATCATCGCGCTTTTGCTGAGCGTTCATATGGGTTGGACCGCCGCCGATCCGATCTTCGCCATCGCCATCGCATTGTTCATCGTTTACGGCGCCTGGGGGATTTTCAAGAGCAGTCTGAAGCTGCTCATGGACACGGAATTGCCCGAGGACGACCGTGCTCGCATTCGCGCCATCGCCGTCAGTCACCCGGGTGTGATCAGTGTTCACGACATCCGGACCCGTTCTTCCGGTACCAAGGCGTTTATCCAGTTTCACCTGGAGATGGACGGCAATCTGACGCTGATCGACGCCCATATCATCTCCGAAACGGTGATGGACGAGGTCGAGAGGGCTTTTCCCAACGCTGAAGTCCTGATTCATGAAGATCCCTATGGTATCGAGGAGAAACGGGCGGTATTCGAATAGCAGACGGCCGGTCCAGGCCGCGAATGTGGAGCGTGTGTCATGCATGTGGAGGATCAAGACAACGTTATTGCCCTGCTGTCCCGGCCGGACACGTATGCCGCCCGAACAGGCGCAACAGGAACAACGGTCGATCTGGTGGAAACCCATGTTTCCGTTGTTTTTCTGACGCAGGATCGGGCCTACAAGCTGAAGCGGTCGGTGGTGTTTCCCTATTTGGACTTCTCCACCGCGGACCGGCGCCGCCGTTTCTGCGAGGCGGAAGTGCGCTTCAACAGCCGGACGGCTCCAGGGATTTATCTCGGCGTGGTTCCCGTTAGTCGGAACAACGATGGCGGCCTGGCCCTCGACGGTGACGGCGAACCGGTGGACTGGCTGGTGGAAATGCGGAGATTCGACGAAGACACCCTGTTTGACCGTCTCGCCGACCGCGGCGTGCTGGATCGCTACGCCATGGAAGACCTGGGTGACAGCATTGCCCGGTTCCATTACGACGCGGAGCGGCTCACGGACGCGGGCGGGCGCGACGCCACCGCCGCTATCATCGCCAACAATGAGCAGAGCTTTGCCGAGATACCGCCGGGGCTTCTCGATGCCGATGCGGTCGAGCGCGTCACCGCGGCATCGCGGGGCGCACTGGATGCCTGCGGCGCGCTGCTGGACCGGCGCCGCGCGGACGGGTTGGTCCGTCACTGTCACGGCGATCTCCACCTCCGCAATATCTTTCTGTACGAGGGGCGGGCAACGCTGTTCGACGCCATCGAGTTCAACGAAGACTTCGCCAACATCGACGTGCTCTACGACCTCGCCTTTCTGATTATGGATCTCGATTGCCGCGAGTTCCGCGACTTGGCGAGCATTCTGCTCAACCGCTACTTGGACGTGACCGGCGATGCGGAAGGTTTGGCGGCGCTGCCATTGTTTCTGTCCATGCGCGCGGCCGTCCGCAGCCACGTGGACGCCATGGCCTGCACCGATCAGTCCGACGCGCACGAGGCCGGCGTGCTGCGCGACCGGGCACGGCATTACTTGGAAAAAGCGGAAGAATACCTGGCTCCGGCCGAGCCCATGCTGGTCGCCATGGGCGGGTTGTCGGGCAGCGGCAAATCCAGGCTGGCCCGCGAATTCGCAGCCTCGCTCGCTCCCGCGCCGGGGGCGCGGGTGGTGCGTTCCGACAGCACCCGCAAGCGCATCGCCGGCGCGCCGCTCGGCTCCCGCCTGGGGCCGGGCGGCTACACCCCGGAGATGACCAATCGAACCTTCGAGGCGGTCTACGAAGAAGCGCGCGTGGCGCTCGCCGCCGGGCACTCGGTCATTGCCGATACGGTGTTCGCCGGGCCCCAGCAGCGCGCCGCCATTGCCCGGGTCGCCGAGGATGCCGGGGTCCCGTTCCAAGGGTTCTGGCTCGAAGCCCAGCCTGATATCATGATGGAGCGGGTGACCAACCGCAAGCGCAACGTGTCGGACGCCACCGCCCCGATCGTCCGAATGCAGCTCGAGTATGAACTTGGCGACATCGACTGGCATCGGATCGACAGCTCCGGTTCCAAGGAGAACACGATGCGGCAGTGCGTGAAAGTGATGGATCGGCTAAGAGTATAGTTCCTTTGTGGGCTTTCCATTTGGCCGCAAGCGCGCCATGATGGACCCCCTACCTGCGAGGATGCACACATGCCCATTCGCAAGATCATCGTCCCCATCGACGGTACCGGCGCCACAGAGCTATCGCTCGACACGGCTTTCCAGTTGGCCCGGGACCTGGAGGCTCACGTCGAGGTGGTCCACGCGCGGCCCGATCCGAGGCTGGCGGTGCCGCTGTTGGGCGAGGGCATGTCAGGCGCAATGATCGAGGAACTGATCGATCTGACCGAAAAGGAATCCGCCGCCCGGGCGGGCGCCGCGCGCGACATGTTCGACCGCGCTTGCGAAACCGGCGGGATGGCCCTTTCCGACACGCCGCCCACGGCCGGGCCCACGACCGGGCCGACAGCCGGCTGGGTCGAGGTCACGGGCGCGGAGGACGACGTTCTGGTCCGGCGCGGACGGCTCGCCGATCTGCTGGTGGTGGCGCGACCCACGGAGCACGGAGATGCCCCGTCGGCGGTCAGCTTCAATGCCGCGGTATTCGAAAGCGGCCGTCCGGTTTTGGTCGCGCCGACGGAGGCGGTGGCGTCTGTCGGCCGGCGCGTGGCGATCTCCAGGAACGGCAGTGCCGAAGCCGCCCGAGCGGTGAGCGCGGCAATGCCGGTGCTCAAACGCGCCGAGTCCGTGCGGATCCTCAACGTCGATAGCGACGATACGGCCGGCGAGGGCGCTGCCAGCCTTACGGAGTTTCTCGGCTGGCACGGGGTCTCCGCGGAAAGCCGGACGATCTCCGCCGATCAGGGGCCGGTGGGGGCCGCCATCATCGCCGCGTGCGGCGATGCGGATTTGCTGGTCATGGGGGCCTACACCCACAGCCGGCTGCTGCAGCTGATCCTCGGCGGCGTTACCCGCCACGTGCTGGAGAACGCCAAGCTGCCGCTGTTGATGGCGCACTGAACAGATGTTGGGCGGTCACGCAATGAATGTGATTTTAACGCCGGCCGCCGCTGTTCAACCACATTCGAATGCTCTAACGTGCCCATCATGAGCCGATTACCCGAGTCCCCTAAGCACAACATCCGCAAAAACGTCATCATTACCGGCGCCAGCCGCGGCATCGGGCATTCCACCGCCCGGGTGTTTCTGGAGCGGGGATGGCAGATCATCACCTGCTCGCGCGACCAGACGCCGACGGCCTGCAAGCGCGATCCCAACTGGACATGCCACATCCCGACGGACCTGGCGGATTCGAAAAGCCTCGCCGACTTTGTCCGCGAAGCCAATGTGGCGCTGGCCGGCGCTCCCCTCCACGCGCTCGTCAACAATGCCGGGATGTCGCCGAAAACGCCTTACAAGGAACGCCTCGGATGCCTCAATGGCGACCTCGACGCCTGGCATGACGTATTCGAGATCAACTTCTTCGCGAGTCTGGTGCTGGCGCGCGGTTTCGCCGCCGCCCTTCACAAGGGCAAGGGCTCCATTGTCAACGTCACGTCCATCGCCGGCCATGCGGTGCATCCCTTCGCGGGTTCGGCGTATTCGGTCTCAAAGGCGGCGCTGTCGGCGCTGACGCGGGAAATGGCGCATGAGTTCGCCGCGCTGGACGTGCGGGTGAACGCGGTGGCGCCCGGCGAGATCCAGACCGAGATGATCCAGCCCGAATACGAGGTTCTGGTCTCCCGTATTCCGATGGAGCGCATGGGCTCGCCGGAAGACGTGGCCAACGCCATCCACTATCTCTGCTCCGACGACGCCGGCTACGTCACCGGCACCGAGCTTTGGGTCACCGGCGGCCAGCATATGTACTGAGGTCGTGGCGGACGTGGTTCTGCCGCCCGCGCCGTTCAGGATACCGTCTGTGAGCCAGGCTCGTCCGCCATCTCATCCGTTCCGAACCACGACAGGACGTTGGCCATCGAGACGACGCGGCCGATCACCAGCAGCGTCGGCGCCGCCTTGCCGAGGGTGTCGACGCGATCGGAGAGGCGATCGAGGGTGGTGACCATGAGTTGTTGGTCGTGGCGGGTGCCGTTGACGATGGCGGCGGCCGGCGTATCCGCTGGCAAGCCATGGGCGATGAGCTGCTCGCTGACCATCTTGGCGTTGGTTCGGCCCATGTAGACCACCAAGGTGGTGTCCGGATCGGCGAGACTGGCCCAGTTCAGATCAGGCGCGCCGCCTTCCTGGGTGTGGCCGGTGACGAACCTGAGGCCGTGGGACAGGCCCCGGTGGGTGAGGGGGATACCGGCGTAGGAACTGCACCCCGACGCCGATGTGATGCCGGGAACCACCTCGAACGGGATGCCGTGTCGCGCCAATTCCTCGGCTTCCTCGCCTCCGCGGCCGAAGACGAACGGATCGCCGCCCTTGAGGCGGACCACGGTGCGGCCCGAACGGGCCAGTTTCACCAGCAGCGCGTTGATGTCGGGCTGCGGCATGAAGTGGTCGCGCGCCACCTTGCCGGCGAAGATGCGGCTGGTTCCGGACGGGATCAGGGCCAGGATGTCGTCCGAAACCAGGCGGTCGTAGACGATCACCTCCGCCTCGTCGATCAGCCGGCGGGCCTTCACGGTCAGCAACTCCGGGTCTCCCGGCCCGGCGCCGACGATATAGACGGGGTTCTCTATCCTTGCCACAAACAACTCTCCGAACGCGGCGCACGGGGGCGCGGCACCATGCACATGTTTCTCCGCACACTTCCTAGGCGAGGTGCCACGACGCCGCAAGCATTTCGCGCAAGGCAGGATTGGCCTTCACCAGGCAGTTCCCAGGCAGCGAGGTCGTCTTCAGCCGTCATCGCGGACGAACCGCGGTGATCCAGGATTGGCGCCTCAAATGCGATCGACTGATTTTACCCCCCGTTGATCTGGACCACCTCTCGGGAAGGCCCAACCGCGTCAGTTACCCCAGCAGTTCCGCACGCCGTAGGCAACGTCGTTGGATTTCACGCCCGGTACAGGATCATCCGTGATGAGTCGCACACCGGTATCAAGATTGCCGGATAAATTCTCTCCGGCACGAATCGCCGTGGCCAGTGCGCGAACACCTTCACGCGCCATGTTTTCCGG
>CAKZLS010000056.1 GCA_937127205.1 uncultured Rhodospirillales bacterium | reverse complement strand
CGCACCGCAAGTTCATTGCGTATTCCCCGGCCGCGTTGACATTGTTCGAGAAGGCCGGAATTCCGGCCGATCTCGATGATGGATTTGTCGACATCGGCGGCGATGACGCGGTTAAGTCGTTTATCGACCTCTGCCGATACCTGCGCTATTGGACACGCGAAACTACCGTCAAGATGATGTGAACCAAGCGGTGGTCAAGGCGGCGACACTGTCGCCTCGGTGCATCGGTATTGCGGGCGTGTCCCGTAACGCCATGATGTTCCGATTATCGAGACGTCTCGTTGCCCACGGAGAGACGCAGACCGCCAATCAGTTTCTCGGCACCCGGATCGCGGACGGGGGTGTTGGAGAGGATTATTTCCGGTGTCGAGCCACGACCATACAAACGGGTGTTCACATTCTGATCCGTTGTGAGGCGCCAACCATCGAATGCCGATGGGCCGATCTGTCCGCGAACGACGTCGACGAACGCGAGGATGTCGGCGGTCGCGGTGACCTGAACGCCGGAGTTTATGCCGGTTGTCACGGAGATCACCCGCAGCCCGCCTTCGCCGCCGAGATCCACGGACCCCGCCATGAGCGCACCCAAAGCGTCCGCGCTCATGACCGTTAACACGGCACCGGCGGCATTGGCCGCCGTGTTGTCGCCCGGCGCATGGACGCGATAGAATGCCGGACTGCTCCACCCGCTGCCGGCGCCACCACGGACAACCGCCACGGCCGGCCTGCCGGTGCCCTGTGCCCCCGTGCGGGTCGGTGGGCCGTGCGGAAGAATGATCACGGCGTCCGCCCGTTCAATGGCGGCACGGAATTGCGTTCTATATGGACTGCCCTCTAGAGCCTCCACCGTGTCGCGGGCTGCGTCCAGCATGGCGTTCGCTTCCGGCGTGGCCGCCGTGGCGTCGACTGTCAACGCACTCGCGATGCACACCATGGCGGCTCCGGCCACAAGCCGTCCAGCATACGCTCGTTTCATACATCATCTCCCAACTAACGGTTCCTCGCCACTACATATGGGCACTTATTGCAAATAGGCGATGATGGTGGCCGCCACCACTCCGGCGCACAACAGCCAGAACACGATTTTTGCCTTGGATTCATGGCGCTTGATGATGTTCGCGACCCGGTCCCCGAAAAGCAATACCAGCAGCGCCAGGCCATAATACCGGATCGAGCGCGCGAGCGTGGCGGCTAACAAGAATTGAAGAAGAGGGTAGGCGGCCAGACCGCTGCCCACGGTGGCAACCTGAAACGGGATCGGAAAAATTCCGATGCTGACGATGATCCAGAAGCCGTGGCGATCGAACTCCCCCTGAAAGGCCTGGAAGTGTTCCGTGGCATTCATCAATTCAAGCGCCCATCGGCCGATGGTCTCGAATGCGAAGTAGCCGACGGCGTAGCCGGCGAGCGCGCCGAGCAGGCACCCGAGAGTCGTTACCGTGGCGATCAACCATATCCGTTCGCGATTTGCCAGCAGCATTGGCACCATGATGGTCTCGAACGGAATGGGTACGATCGTGCTTTCGGCAAAGGACGCGACGAAAATACCGAAAAGTCCGCGCCTGGATCGTGCCAGCGCCATCATCTTATCGGTCAAGCCCGCCATCTTGTGTCCCGGAACGCAACTACGGGCCTGTTATCCTCGCGGCATAAGACGGTCTTT
Source organism: uncultured Rhodospirillales bacterium (assembly GCA_937127205.1). Classification (GTDB taxonomy): domain Bacteria; phylum Pseudomonadota; class Alphaproteobacteria; order Rhodospirillales; family Defluviicoccaceae; genus CAKZLS01. The sequence goes on along the minus strand of CAKZLS010000056.1, from coordinate 3,017 downwards.
GTGGGCCCCTGTCAAATCGCGTTATCCGCACATTTCCGTTATCAACGGCGCTCCCTACCGGCCTGACTCCGCATCCTGCCAGCACTGACAGTCGTAAAATTACGGTCATCGTTGTCCAACAAAACGTCATGGGATCTGTTCCTTTGCTGCATCCATCGATATGCTGCTCCTGACATTCGCAAACCGCAAGAACTCGCAAAATATTGGTGACCAATGCAGCCGCCGACCGAAAGTTCGACGCTTCCTGGTTGTCGGGCGAAACTCAGGGTTGCTTCGGAAAAAAGGGTGGCGTCACGGCAGTGGAACTTTTTCGGATCGAATAGTGTTATTCTTACCCAATAGTCGTGATCTGCGTGGCGGACAAGTTTGGGGACCGAAAACGGGTCGAAAAGCATTCCGAGGGAGAGGATCGTTGTGACCCGGTTAGGGGATAAATCAGACAATTCGGACTACCGCCGGGCGTTCGAGGGATTGCTTGGCATCCCATTTACCGAGGGAAATAAAATAGACGTCCTCCGCAATGGATGCCGGATTTTTCCGGCGATGCTCGAGGCGATTGAGAACGCGACCGAGAGCGTAGAGTTTCTTACATTTGTCTATTGGACGGGCGATATAGCAGACCGTTTCGCCAAGGCGCTTGCGAAGCGCGCCGAGGCCGACGTCAAGGTCAGGGTCTTGCTGGACGCCTTCGGCGCCGCGGAAATGTCTAAATCACTGGTCACCGACATGGAAGAAGCCGGCGTCGAGGTCCGATGGTTCCGGCCGCTTGCCAATTGGAAGGTCTGGAGCAGCGACAACCGCACTCACCGCAAGATTCTCGTTACCGACGGGCGGGTGGGCTTCACCGGCGGCGTCGGAATTGCTGAAGAATGGGAAGGCGACGCGCGGGACGAAACCGAGTGGCGGGATACCCACTTTCGCATTTGCGGTCCGGCAGTCCATGGACTCCAGGCGGCGTTTTACGGCAATTGGGTCGAGGCCGGTGGCCTGATGTCTGAAGCGCTGGAAACAGTGGCGCCCTTGGAGCGCGTTGGTGACGCGTACATCCAAGTCATCCGCGCTACAGCGTCCGTTGGTTGGAGCGATATCGCGTCGCTGTTGCAAACAATTATCGCTAGGTCTGAGATCAGTCTGAGAATTGCCACGCCTTATCTTGCTCCCGACGAGAACACAACGCGGCTCCTTGTCGAGGCTGCAGAGCGTGGCGTGGATGTCGATATCATCATCCCAGGCCCTTATACCGACCGACGCATCTCGCGAATTGCGGGAGCCGACGAAGTGCAGCAATTGTTGCAAGCCGGTATCAATATCTGGAGATTTCAGCCAACGATGATTCATGCAAAAATTGTCATTCTCGATGACGTCATGGCATGCGTGGGCTCGGCAAACCTCAACCATCGTTCAACTCTGAAGGATGACGAGATCGCACTGGTCATTGATTGCCATACGACTGTCTCGACCCTTAAGGAGCAGTTCGAGGCCGACATGCGCCACTGCGAGCACCTCGACATTAAGGAGTGGCGGAAACGCGGGATGCTACGCCGGTCGGCGGAGGCCCTAATCCGTGTTTTCAGGCAGCAGGTCTAGACTCTCGTCATCCCGCCACGGTTTCCGGCGGGGGTGGCGGAGCCTTCCCGCGAAGATGTTCAATAACAAGGTGCACGTTTCGGCGATTGGCTTTCCACTGGATGTCCGCGAGGTCCCCAATGATCGGCACGGCTCCGAACGCCGCGTCCACAGCAACATTCTTAGGTAACCCCAGCAGCACTCGTTTCGGGACACCGAGGCGCCGGCTTTCGAGGACGATATAGCTGGAAAGCGCTGCACCAGCCAGATCCCCGACACCAGGCAACAGGCCAATGACCGCATCCAGTCCAAACCGAAAGTTTGTCCCAGGAATGACATACCGATCATCCAACAAGGTTGCCAAGCGCTCGAGCCGACGCAAAGAACGGCCGGTATCACGGGCGTCGCCGTCCGCAACAGGGTCGGTCGCGAAGCTCGCTTCGAAGTAGCGTTCGCTGGAGGTTGAGGTCATGATATTTCCAGTCCATGTTGTGGCCTGTGCATCTCTACGATCAACGCGCCAGCATTGGACTTGGTTCCATGTGTTTCCGGTTTTGCCTTGAGCACGAGGGGAACCTGCGTGCCGTTCTGGGCGTTGTCGCGGCGAGTATCTGTGGAAGGAGGTGAGAGAATGAACAAATCGGTCCGACTTGCTTCAGGACTTGTCGCCATTGTGCTTGCGGTCGGCGTGTTGGCTGCCTGCGCATCGGCGCCGGTTACCGGGCGGAACCAGCTTATTTTGGTGTCCGAGCCGGAGGCGCAACAGATGGGGCTGCAGGCCTACCAGCAGATACTCGAGAAAAGCACCATTTCTGATCGGCAGGACTACAACAGGCGCGTCAACACGATTGGCCGCCGTATCGCGGCGGTGAGCGGTAAACCCGAGCTGGATTGGGAATTTACCGTAATCGAAGACGACACACCGAATGCGTTCGCGTTGCCGGGCGGAAAGGTCGGTGTTCACACCGGTCTGTTCAAGGTGGCCGAGAACGACGACCAGTTGGCCACCGTCATGGCTCACGAAGTGGCGCATGCGATCGCGCGGCACGGCTCGGAACGCATGAGCCAGCAGATGGTGGTAAAGGGCGGCTTGCAAGGGCTAGGCGCGGCGACCGGCAGCGCTGGAGCCGTGCAGTTGGCTGCCGCCGCCGCTCAGCTCGGCATCATACTTCCGTATTCCCGCGACCAGGAGGCCGAAGCCGATCAAATTGGACTGATTTACATGGCGCGCGCTGGATACGATCCGCGTGCCGCCGTTGATCTTTGGCGAAACTTCGATGCCATGGGGGGAGACCGGCCAGCGGAATTCGTCTCGACCCATCCGTCGCCCGGCTCTCGCATCGAGCGCCTGCAGGAACTGATGCCGGAGGCCTTGGAGATCTACAAGCAATCCACTTCGAGCACCGGACAGTAAGCCAGGCGGCCTGCGCATTGCCGCCCGTGTCGCCTTG
>CAKZLS010000055.1 GCA_937127205.1 uncultured Rhodospirillales bacterium | reverse complement strand
AATGAGGGATTCGACGATGACACGGTTTCCGGCGGTCAAGACTCTCGACGACGTTCGAAGTCTGTTCCGCACCCTTCCGGGTCCCGATGTGGATGCCGAAACGCTGGCGCTTGAGCGCGAACCCCAGCTCACCAAGCCGGCCGGCGCGCTCGGGCGCCTGGAGGAATTGAGCGCGTGGCTCTCGGCGTGGCAAGGACGCCATCCCCCTCGGATCGACAAGCCGACGGCGCGGGTGTTCGCTGGCGCCCACGGCGTGACCCGGCACGGCATCTCGGCTTATCCCGCCGAAGTAACGGCGCAAATGGTGGCCAACTTCGAAACCGGCGGCGCCGCCATCAATCAGCTTTGCCGCTTGTTTGATGTAGAGCTTGCCATTCACGCCGTTGACCTGGAGCATCCGACCCGCGATATCGTCCAGGCGCCAGCCATGGACGAGCATGATTTCGTGGCCGCGTTCTCCCTTGGCATGAACGCCGTCGATTCGAATTCGGATCTGCTGTGTCTGGGAGAAATGGGCATCGGCAATACAACCGCAGCCGCCGCCGTCGCCCATGCCCTCTATCGGGGTGCCGCCACCGACTGGACCGGTCCCGGCACCGGAATTCAGGAAGATGCGTTGGCCGTGAAGGCGGGGGTGGTCGCGGAAGCGGTCCAGCTACACAACGGTTTCGTCGCCGACCCGCTTGATGCCTTGCGCCGGCTCGGCGGGCGCGAACTGGCAGCCATGGCCGGAGCCGTTGTGGCGGCACGGCTCGCCCGCGTGCCCGTGCTGCTCGATGGCTTCGTCTGCACCACGGCGGCGGCAGCGCTGGAGGCCTACGCGCCCGGCGCGCTGGACCATTGCCAGGTCGGTCATTTGTCCCCGGAGCCGGGCCACCGGCGGGTCCTCGAGCGTCTTGGAAAGCGGCCGCTCCTCGACCTGGACATGCGCTTGGGCGAGGCGTCCGGCGCGGTTTTAGCAGTGGCCGTGGCAAAGGCGGCCGCCGAATGCCACGCCGGAATGGCTACGTTCCGGCAGGCCGGCGTCGCGGACAAAGCGTAAATAGAATTTGGCCCGGCTGGGGTGTTGCCGAGGCGGTGAACGTTTGCATAATGCCCAATTATGAAACGGATCTTCACTCTCGCACTTGTCTGTTTGGCTTTGCTTGGCGCGACCGCGTGTTCGACCAATCCGGCTACGGGGCGAAGCAGTTTCACCGCCTTCATGGACAAGGACGACGAAAAGCGCGTTGGCGCGCAGGAACACCCCAAACTGGTAAAGCAGTTCGGCGGGAAGTATTCCGACCGCGAACTCGCCGCTTACGTCAGCCGAATCGGTGCGGAATTGGCGGCGCAAACGGAGACCCCGGGCGTCGATTACTCGTTTACCGTTCTCAATGACGATCTGATCAATGCGTTCGCCCTGCCGGGCGGCTACGTCCACGTCACCCGCGGGCTGCTAGCGCTGGCCAGCAACGAGGCCGAAATGGCCGGTGTCTTGGCGCACGAACTCGGACACGTGACCGCCCGTCACAGCGCCGAACGCTACAGTCAGGGTGTTGTGGCCGGCGTCGGAGCGACCATCCTGGGCGTGGCCGGCTCTATCGTTGGCGTGCCCGGTGTCGGACAAGCCGCCGGCTATGGGGCGCAAGCCTACGTGCAAAGCTATTCCAGGGATCAAGAATTCGAAGCCGACAAACTCGGCATCCGCTACATGACCCGAGCGGGCTATGACCCTGAAGCGATGGCGAGCTTTTTCAAGAAAATGGATGCCTACACCCAATTGCAGGCAACCATGGCCGGCAATCCCGGAGCCGCCGACCAATTCAGCGTGATGGCGTCCCATCCGCGAACCGGGGACCGCGTTCAACAAGCCATCAGACTCGCCAAAACCGCCCCGATCGCCAACTCCAAGATCAACGAGAGAACATACCTTTCACACATCGATGGCATGGTGTTTGGCGATTCCCGCAACCAAGGTGTCCGGCGCGGCCGACAATTCGCCCATCCAGGATTGGGAATTGCTTTTGAAGTTCCCAGCGGTTTCGTCTTGTCCAACAGTCCAGGGCAGGTCACGGCCAAGGGCCCCCGGGGTGCGGTGATCGTCTTTGACATGGAACGCAATCGCGATCGCTCCCGGTCGGTCAAACCCAGCGATTACATTGCCCGCGCCGGCGGCAACCGGTTGAAGTTTCAGGCTATTCAGGAGATCGACGTCAATGGCATGGACGCCGCCACGGGCGTAGCAAAAGTGCGAATCGACCGAGGCTTCGTGGACGTGCGTCTGGTGGCCGTTCGCGAACGGCCGGGGCGATTGTATCGCTTCTTGTTTCTGACGCCCGCAGCCGCGACAGAGAGCCTCGCCACGGACTTCAGACGAACCACATACAGCTTCAAGCGGTTGAGCGCGTCGGAAGCGCGGTCCGTCAGGCCATTGCGCTTGAAGGTGGTGACCGTCGAGGAGGGCGACACGTCGGAGTCCCTCTCCCGGCAGATGCCCTTCGGATCCTATCGGCTGGAGCGTTTCCTGGCCATGAACGGGCTCGGCAAGGGCCAGCCGCTAATACCCGGCCAGCCGGTCAAGATCATCGTCGACTGATCGCTAAGCGAGCAAAGCCTTCAGGAATTCTGCGGCTTGGTCGTAGATCCCGGGTGAGGTGCTTTCGCGCGGGCCGGCGACATTGAGCACAACCACTTCCTCTTCCTCGATCCATTCCCTGATCTCTTCGGTCGATGTTCCGTCGAGCAGGTCGACCACCCGATGCGGCCGGTTAAGATTGATAGCGTATTCCAGGGTCAACGCGGTACCGCCGGAGGGCTCGCCGCAGGTGAGGATCAGCGTCGCGTCGGAGTCCCGCACATTCAACAGCGTGCGTTCCGGATAACCGCTTCCGCCGGTTTCGCGCATGGGATAGGACACGGGAACCCGGCCATCCTCCGCACGCCTCCCCTTGGGCACCCATCCGCCACAAGGAAACCCGAGCGTAAGCGCCACATCCAGGGCCGCCCGGTCGACACCGGTTTGCGCCCCGGAGACGATCTTCGAGAGCTTGGGATTGTCGTCCATCAGGCCTCGATGGTTTGGACCAACTGGCCCTCGGTATCGAAGCAAGCCGCTGTCAACGGACCGCCGAACCCGCACCCGCTATCGATGGACGCCGTGTTGTCGCCGATGGCAAAGCCATGCTGGAGCGGGTCGAAGCCCCGAACCACGCGGGCAAAGTCGAGGTACGGGCGATCAATGTCCTCGAACGTGCGGCCCCGCCACCAAAACGAGTCCGATTGATCGGATAGTCCGCGAGAGGTATCGACGCCGGCGTTGACGAAGAGCAGCGTCTGGTCCTCGGTAAAGGCGGCCCGCTTGAGCGCACTCATCAACCGGTCATGACCGTCGCGGCCACGAATGGTGGCGCGCAAGCGATTGGTCCACTGCGAGAGGGAAACGGCGCCCAGAGCGGCGGCGGTGCGCCCCTCTTCAATACTGCAACCGTAGGCTTCCAGGGTTGCGCCAACGCCCTGCGAGAGCATCCATTCGATAACCTGACGGGGATTGGGCGCGAACTGTAACTGAAGCAGCTTGTGCCAGATTTCTTCCTGACTGCCGCGCAGGTAGACGATGGATCCGCCGTCCTGCTCGTCCTCGATCTGCCACGCCATCAAGGCGCGCCGGAACAGCAACATTTCATCGACGGTCGCGGCCACATGAGTGCCCCGGCCGAGAAAATTTCCCAGATAGACCAGGTTGTCGCCGGGACCGATATGGGTCACGAGCTTGGCATGCAAAGCGGATAGACGCTCCGCCTCGCCATGCACGGCCCCGACAGCCCAGGTCAGCCGACCCGGCGGAAGCGCCGTGAAAATAGTTTGTTCCGTCAAAGCGGGCCGCAGGCCACCGGCTTGGTCCACGCTCGGCGCGTCCAGGCTGGGGGCGTTTACGGCTCGATTATGCGGCATTCAGCAGATCTGCCAGCTTCACCGTTGCTTCTTCCTTGCCGACGCATTCCATCGCGGCAAGCTCACAAGCCAGACGGTCGAATGCCGCCTCGTAGATCTGACGCTCGCTGAACGACTGGTCGGGCTGACCAACGTTGGGGTGCAGATCACGGACCACCTCGGCGATGGAAACCGGATCTCCCGAATTGATCTTGGCCTCGTATTCCTGAGCGCGGCGGCTCCACATGGTGCGCTTTACCCGCGCCCGCCCCTTGAGTGTGGTGAGCGCGTTCTCCATGACCTTTTGCGTGCTCAGCTTGCGCAGGCCCGCAGTGTCCACCTTGGTGATGGGCACACGCAAGGTCATGCGGTCGCGGTCAAACGAAATAACGAACAACTGAAGGCTCTGCTCAGCGATCTCACGGGTCTCGACACCAAGAACTTTGCCGACCCCATGGGTGGGATAAACCACGTAATCGCCCGCAGCGAATGCTAATTCTTCCGCCATGCTTTTTCTTCTCTCTCCACTCAAGTCTTTTGGGGTCCGCCCTCTGATCGGGAACGACTTTTTTTGACCCCCGTTGCCTCCGCACCGAGAAGGGGCGGATTGTGTTGTACCTTATCTTGCGGTTGTCGTCCCCCTCGGGCGCAGTTTCTGGGTCATCGACCCAGACGACCAAGACCGGCTTGGATCCGCCGGATACACAATTTTATAACACGATTGGCCCTCAAAACATAGAGCCAGATGTATTTGGGCGCCGCTCACGCGGGCGCCGCGGCGCTGAAACTAATCTCCGACCCCCGGATTCGGACTGAATTCCTTTTCCTTATCCGCTTTTCCGTTCCAATCGTCGGCATCCGCCGGCGCATCCCGTTTGCGGGTAATATTCGGCCATGTCTCGGCGTATTTGGTGTTGATTTCCAACCAGTGGGTCAAATCCGGTTCGGTATCCGGGACGATCGCTTCGGCCGGGCATTCCGGTTCGCAAACACCGCAGTCGATGCATTCGTCGGGATGGATGACCAGCATGTTCTCGCCTTCGTAGAAGCAGTCCACCGGGCAGACTTCCACGCAATCCGTATATTTGCAGCGGATGCAGTTCTCCGTGACGATGTAGGTCATAAATTACTCCGTTGATCCTCTTGCGTCTTCTCGGCGCGGACCGTTCGATCCCCGCGCTTGATGTGCTGAAATTCAGAGGCTTTCGGTGACCCGTTTGCGGGCAGCACCGCTGTCGCGATCGCTGACGTGCAGCAATCCGGCAACACGCCTGATCAGATTGGACTCGTAATGATGAACTTCGCCATCCGCATAAACCACTTCCCAAAGCATTTCTATGATCTTTATCCGTTCGTCGGGATCCAAGTTGTCATTGATGACCCGTGTAAACGAGAAAAGCTGTGTCGACTCAGCCGCTTCCTTGCTTCCCTCTTCCATCAATTCCTCGACCTCGGCTTCCGAAAGATCGAAACGCGATTGCAGCAGGCTCCGAATGGTCTGCGTTTCATCCTCTGCCACGTTACCGTCGAGCCCGGCCGCGTGCGCGAGCAACCCGGCCGCCGCCAACCGCAACTCTTGCTCGCTGCATTTGCCGGTTTTTTCGGTGGAACCGCTCTCGCCACCGCCGAATAAAGCGATCAGTCGATCAATCATGATGTTGGGTATCATACCCTCCGGCGGTGCTCAACCCCAACGGATCAAGGGTCAATTGGTCCAACGATCGATGCCCGTCCGAGCGAGAGGGCCCATTCAGTCTTCGTTGAACTCTCGGAGCTTGTCGATGGCGCGGCGCTGGACTTTCGTCGGACGTCCCGTTCCCGGCTCGCGCTCCGCCACCTTGCTCGGCGCCACGAAATCTCCGGTTTCCCGAACCTGCGGCGGCTCCAGGTCTTCGTACAACGTTTGGGCTTCCGGGGCCGGCCCCCGGCGCGTCCCCAGCGCCGCGACCCGGATCACCCGAATATGCGGTCCCTTGGGAAACGTGAGCACATCGCCCGGCTTGACCACGTAGTGCGCCTTCTTGACGATGGCACCATTAACCCGCAAGCGGCCCGCCGCGCAAAGCCGGGTCGCCAGCGTTCGGCTCTTGAAGAACCGCGCGTACCAAAGCCACTTATCCAACCGCAAGCTTTCGGAGGAGCCGCCGCTCATTTCTGGCCCTGCAGCCCGCGCAGTCCGGCAAAGGGCGAATCGGCGTCGACAACCGTTGTTTTGCCCGCGCGCCGTCGCTGTTGGTCCTTGGCCTTCGATCGCCTTTTCTTCACCCGGCTGAACGTTATCGTCTGTTCCCCACCGGGTTCGCCGGCCTTAGGCCGGTATCCGAGCGCGGACAGGATTCCGCTCACCTCCTGCACAGAGCAGCCGGCGAGCGAGCGAAGCTCCGAGATGGCGGCAAAGTTCTCGTCCCGCGCCATGACGTAAGCGCGCGCGGCCAACCTCTCGACGATATCGATCCTCACGGCCCGCGCTCCCAACGGGCGATACCCGATCGCCTCGTAAAAACCCGGGGGAGACGCTGGGTCGAGCACAACCGAGGTTCGCCCTGGCGGCGGCAGGGCCGGCACGTCCATGCCGCGATGAACGGCCCACAGCAACCCGCGGACCGAGACCGCTGCGGGCTTAAGCAATACGGGAAAGAATATGCTCTCCCGGCCGATCCGCAGCCCGAGGTCGCGCAGCACTTTGCGATCGCCGTTGCTGAGGGCGGCGATTTGCGCCTTCGCCGAGGGGCGCGGCAATGAGCCGAGCGCCTCGGCAGTTTGGAACAAGATCCCGCGCGGGGCGCCCGATACCTCTGCGTCCGCCAGCGAAAATAGCGGTGCAAGCGCGGTGGCCAAGTGTGAACGCAGCCAACGGTCCAGACGCTGGCGGATTTTCTCGGTGGCTTGGCTGTCGAGAAGATCGCTCGGCAGTGGCTCGATCCGCGGCCGCAACACGTCCGAACCGGCGACGATCCGGGCAATGGCGTGCTCGCCCCATGTCACAAAACCATCGGGAGACAAAACGAACGCGTCATCGGCATCCGCCACCAATTCATGGACCCGCCGCTGGATCTCGCCCCGTAGTGCGCGGACAGCCGCGGAGGTGACCGCCCGGCCGGCGCCGCGGCCGTCGCCGGCACCAATGGCGTCGACGTCGGGGTCGGCGGTGAACCGGAACCCCTCGAGAACGCCGACGAAATGCCCCTCCACCAGAACCTCGCCGGACGCGCTGACCGCCGCCAGCAATTCCTGGCGGTCTTTCAACCGGCCCACCAGCACCGCCGTCCGGCGATCGACGAAACGCTGGATCAACCGTTCATGCAACGCATCGGAAAGGATATCCTCGATACCGCGCGTTCGTTCCCGCCAATAATCCGCATCGGCCAGCCAAGCGCCTTGATGGGAAACATAGGTCCACGTGCGGATATTGGCGATTCGCTGCATCAGCACTTCGATATCGCCATCGACCCGGTCGATGCGGTCCACTTGCCGCGCAACCCAATCGGCCGGCAGCCGACCATCGCCGCCGTCGCCCATCAGGAAGCGGTAGATCCGTCCCAGCAGCCGCGCGTGGGCGTCATGCGCCACTTTGCCGAAATCCGGAACCCGGCAGATTTCCCAAAGCAGGCGGATGGCGTCCGCTCCCCGA
>CAKZLS010000054.1 GCA_937127205.1 uncultured Rhodospirillales bacterium | reverse complement strand
GGGCAGGAAGTCGACGACGTATTCCGCGCCGCGATACAATTCCGTATGGCCCTTCTGACGGCCGAAACCTTTAGCCTCGAGAACCGTGATACCCTGCAAACCAAGTTCGTGCAGGGCTTCCTTTACGTCATCAAGCTTAAAGGGCTTAATGATAGCTTCAATTTTTTTCATGAACGAAAGCCTCTTCGTTTGGCTGATCCGGATTGGGGCCAGTCCTTCACCATCATCCTGACAGCGACAAGTCGGCACACTATGAGAGCGATACAAGCACATCCCGTGCCAATCAATTGGCGTCGGGGACTGTGCGCGCATTTTCGGCAATTGTCAGAGTAAAGGTTCTATTCGACCCCACAATATCCGATCATGTTCGCACAAAAAACAGGCGATTGCCCATAAATACGGCGAACTGGCGGCTCTGGGCAACAACGATTGCGCTGATCGTCATTCGCACTTTGACGTCCCGGCGGTATCGGTTAGTCCTCTGGGACGATCCCGCTAACAAGGGTCTGTTGACGATGAAACCGCCAAATTCAGTCCTATCCGGCTACGGCACCACCATTTTCACGGTCATGAGCGCGCTTGCCGTTGAGCACGGCGCCATCAACCTGGGTCAGGGGTTTCCCGATGAGGAGGGACCGGAGGATATTCGCAGAAGCGCCGCCTACGCGCTGATGGAGGGGCCCAACCAGTACCCCCCAATGCTGGGTACGCCCGACTTACGCCAGGCTGTTGCCGATCACAATCGCCGTTTTTACGGTTTGGACGTGGACTGGCAAACCGAGGTCATGGTGACGTCCGGTGCCACCGAGGCGCTGGCCAATGCCATCCTCGGGCTGATCGAGCCCGGCGACGAAGTGATCTTGATCGAGCCGCTCTACGATTCATACTTGCCCATGGTCCGCCGCGCCGGCGGTAAACCCAAACTCGTGCGCATGGAACCGCCGGATTGGACGCTGCCCCGCGGCGAGCTGGAGGATGCTTTCTCGGCCAAGACCAAGCTGATCATCCTCAACTCACCGCATAACCCTTCCGGCAAGGTTTTTGATCGCGGGGAACTGGTTTTCATCGCCGAATTGCTGGACACCTATGACGCCTACGCGCTGTGCGACGAGGTGTACGAGCACCTGGTGTTCGACGACCTCGACCACGTGCCGCTGATGACCCTTCCGGGGATGCGTGAGCGTTGTCTGCGGGTGGGCTCGGCTGGCAAGACCTTTTCCGCCACCGGCTGGAAGGTGGGATACCTGACCTCGGCGCCGGGATTGCTGACCGCCGCCGCCAAGGCGCACCAGTTCGTCACCTTTACGACGCCGCCGAACCTGCAGACGGCGACCGCCTACGGATTGCGCAAAGGCGACGACTATTTTGAGGGCTTGGCGGCGTCGCAGCAGGGTAAGCGCGACCGGCTGGGAGAAGGGTTGAAGTCCGCCGGTTTCAGAGTCCTGGACAGCCAGGGAACGTATTTCCTCACTGTCGATTTCCAGTCGGTCGGTTTCAACGGCACCGACGAAGAGTTTTGCCGTCATATCACCACCGAGGCCGGGGTTGCGGCGGTGCCGGTAAGCGCCTTTTATCAAGTCGCGGACGTGGATCATTTCGCGCGGTTTTGCTTTTGCAAGCGTGACGACGTGCTGGATGAGGCCGTGGATCGGCTCAAAAGCCACTTCGGCCGCGCTTGACGGGTCTTTAGCCTCGGTTTACATCAGGGGCGCGGTGGCGGGAGTAGCTCAGCTGGTTAGAGCACCTGGTTGTGGTCCAGGGGGTCGCGGGTTCAAATCCCGTCTCTCGCCCCAGTTTTCCTAAAGCGATGTTGAGATCAGTCGTGCCGCTGGTGAGAGGTGAGGCCGGTGGTGCAGATGAATGTGCCAGATGGATGCCAACTCCGACGCTGGCGCCTGGTGTGCCGAAAGTATCTTGGGCACATGCGAGTTAATCAAAGGGGGGCGGGTCTGGTGGGGAGGTATACGTCGACCGAACCTTCGAATGTGGAACCGTGATCTCGCTTGATCGAGTTTGAAACCAAGGCGGTTGCACTACGATCGGTTTTCCACATACTATTTCGAGGAGAGCGCATGACTGTGCGCGTGGTGTTCGAATCAGTACATTGACCACGAGTTAAAGGACGGTGACCCTCGGTGGATGAGGATGGAAGCGACCTCAACGAGACAGCGGATGTTGAGATCCAGCGCAGGGACCCCCTTGCCTTAAACCAACGCCAGCAGCGCATTCTCGAACTCGTCCCACGCCAAGGATTTGTCTCCATCGAGTCACTCTCCAAGCATTTCGGGGTTTCCGCCCAGACCATTCGGCGCGATGTCAACGAACTGTGTGATCGGGCTCTCCTGCAACGCTTCCACGGCGGCGCCGGCCTTGCGTCCAGCGTCGAGAACATCGCCTACGACTCGCGCCAAGGCATGTGTCTCGCAGAAAAGGCGCGGATAGCCCACCTCATCGCCTCCGACATTCCCGACAATGCCTCTCTCTTCATTGATATCGGTACGACAAGCGAAGAGGTCGCCAGGGCGCTTAAGGATCACCACGGCCTCAGGGTCATTACCAATAACTTTAACGTCGCGGCGATATTGAGCGGCAGCGATGCCCGCGAAGTCATTATCACCGGGGGCCTCATCCGGCCGAGCGATCTCGGTATCGTCGGTGAGGCGACGGAAGACTTTATCGACCAGTTTAAGGTCGATTTCGGCATTATTACCGTGTCGAGCATCGACGCCGACGGTACCTTGCTTGATTATGACTACCGGGAGGTGCGAGCGGCCCAGCGCATCATCAAGAATTCACGGCGAGTGGTTCTTGCCGTCGACCAAACCAAGTTTTCGCGCAGTGCCATGGTTCGGCTTGGCGACCTGTCGTGCGTCAATGATCTCTATACCGACCAAGAACCGCCGGAAAACATCGTCAGGATTCTGGAGCAGTTCGGCGTCGACCTTCATATCGCAGAAGTTGAAGAATAGCGAATTTTAATCACCATCTTAGAGCCATCGCAAGATCATTCAATTACGATGCTTTTCGAAAGTCGACTTCACTTCCGAACATAAGTGGTTTGCCAAAAGCTCATTTACGCGGGCTGACCCGCGCTCCAGGTTCGCAGTAGATCTTCATAGTCCATGGTCCTGCCCTGTCCTTCTTCGTCCGCGAGAGCGGGCTTGGGCGCACCTGGCCGTTTCAGCCATTCTTCGGGATCAATGGCCTCCGCCAGCTGCGGCGCGCATCTCTTAGTCACACCGGCTTGCGCGATCCGTCCCAACAAGTCGTCCTGAGCGGCCGCCAGATTATCCATGACCGCCTGAGGGTTGGCTCCGCCTTGCACGGCCGTTGCGATCCGCGACCACCACAGCTGCGCGAGGGCAGGGTAATGCGGCACGTTCGTTCCCGTCGGTGTCCAGGCGACCCGCGCCGGGCTGCGGTAGAATTCCACCAGTCCTCCGAGGCGCGGTGCCGCTTCGGTCATCGCTTCGGACATCAGATCGCTTTGACGTATGGGAGTGAGACCCACGAGCGTCTTCTTGAGGGACACGCTTTTGCAGGTGGTGAACTGGGCATACAGCCACGCGGCTTGGCGACGTGGCGTCGGCGTGCTGGCCAGCAGTGTCCAGGCGCCGCAGTCCTGATAACCGAGCTTCATACCTTCTTCCCAATAGGCCCCATGAGGCGAGGGCGCCATCCGCCATTTCGGCGTCCCGTCCTCGTTCATGACGGCCAATTCCGGCCTCAACAGGTCGGCGGTGAAGGCCGTGTACCAGAACACCTGCTGGGCAATATCGCCCTGGCCGGGCACCGGACCCGCGTCCGAGAAGGTCATCTTGCGCGCTTCCGGCGGGGCATATTTGTCTAGCCACTCTATGTACTTGCGAAGCGCGTAGACCGCCGCCGGGCTGTTGGTGGCACCGCCTCGGCTAACGCTTGAGCCGACCGGATGGCAATCCTCGACGCGGATTCCCCAATCATCCACCGGGATTCCATTGGGAAGGCCCTTATCGCCGACCCCCGCCATGCCCAGCCAGGCATCGGTGAAGCGCCACCCGAGGGAGGGATCGCGGTCGCCGTAGTCCATGTGACCGTAAACGCGTTCACCGTCGATCTGCTTGACATGGTTAGTGAAGAAGTCGGCGATGTCCTCGTACGCCTTCCAGTTGATCGGGACGCCTAATTCATAGCCGTATCGGTTTCGAAACCGCTCACGCAGGTCGTCGCGTTGAAACCAGTCATGCCGGAACCAATAGAGATTGGCGAATTGCTGATCGGGGAGTTGATAGACCTTACCGTCCGGCCCGGTGACGAAGCTCAGACCAATGAAATCGTTAAGGTCCAGGGTCGGCAGGGTGAATTCGGCGCCGTCGCCGGCGATCCAATCACTGATGGGCACGGCGCTGTCGGCGCGGAAATGGGTGCCGATATGGTCTGAATCGTTGACGTAGGCATCGTATAGATTGCGGCCAGTGCGCATCTGCTTTTGCAGCCGTTCCACAAGTTCGCCCTCGCGAAGCACCTCGTGCACCACGCTGATATCGGTGATCTCGCGAAAGGCGCGCGTCAGAATTTTGGCCTCGTAATCGTGAGTATTAATGGATTCCGACGCGACATAGATCTGCTGGCCGCGAAACGGGGCGGCGGCCCGAGCAAAGAACGCCATTTCATCCATTTGCTCATCGTGTGTCAGTGTCGACGGCTGGAACTCCACTTTCGCCCAGCGTTCGGCGGCGGAGAGGCGCGCGCCATCGGCTTGTGCATGCGCCGACGAGGGCAGTGAAACAGCCGCCAAGCCAAGCGCGCCTGCGCCCTTCAAAACGGTCCGACGGTCAACGGCGCTCCTGACCTTTCGACCGGTTGCGCTAAACTTGTTCATGGCGTCCTCCCTGTGGACGGTTAAAAGGTCAAGGTACGATTTCGAAACTGAAACTTGTTACATTTTTGATTGGTTGTGTTCGAATTCGATTGTCATGCACTGCCCTGAAGTATAATTTCGAAAACAGAATAATCACGTCCGGCTGCGGTCGCAAGAGACGATGCTCCAACGAGGAGTTTTCATAGTTTCGACCGTCGGTTGTATGTATGTAGTCTGCGAAAAAGCGTAAACGCGAACGCAGCTTTAACATTGGGAGGAGACCCAAATGGCCGAGGAATTCGTCCTTTCCATCGATCAAGGCACGACCGGTTCCACCGTCCTTATTTTCGATCACGATGGCAGCATAAGGGGTCGTGCGTATTCGGAATTTACCCAGCACTTCCCACGACCGGGTTGGGTCGAACACGATGCCGACGAGATCTGGCGCGTGACCCTTTCGGTGATCGGGGAAGCATTGGAATCCTCAGGAATCAGCGCCACCGACCTCAACGCCATCGGCATTACCAACCAGCGCGAAACCACCGTCCTTTGGGACCGCAAGACGGGAGAGGCGGTTCACCACGCCATCGTCTGGCAGGATCGGCGAACGGCGGCCTACTGTGACGAGTTGAAAGCGCGCGGTCTGGAACAAAAGGTTCGTGAAAAGACAGGCCTTGTCATCGACGCCTATTTCTCCGGGACCAAGGTGAAGTGGATGCTCGACAACGTGCCGGGGCTCCGCCAACGGGCGGAAAACGGCGAAATCGCCTTCGGCACCATCGACTCGTGGCTGGTCTGGCATCTCACTGGTGGCAAGTCCCACGTTACCGACTACTCCAATGCGTCGCGGACACTGCTTTACAACATCTTCGAATTGCAGTGGGATGACGAATTGCTGGAGTTGATGAACATCCCGAAGGAGATCCTGCCCGAGGTCAAGCCGTCATCCTGCGTCTATGGCCACACCGATGCCGGCAAGTTCTTTGGAACCCGCGACATCCCGGTTTCGGGTATTGCCGGCGACCAGCAGGCGGCCTTGTTCGGTCAGGCCTGCTACAGCCCGGGTCTCGCCAAGAACACCTACGGCACTGGCTCGTTCGTTTTGATGAACACCGGCAACGAAGCGGTGAAGAGTAGGGAAAACCTCCTAACCACCATCGCCTGGGGTGTCGGGGACGATCCCGTCGAGTATGCGCTGGAGGGCGCCATCTTCATCACCGGCGCCGGCGTCCAGTGGCTGCGGGACGGTTTGGGCATCATCAAGACGGCGGCGGAAACGGAGGCTCTGGCGCGCTCGCTCCCCAACAACGAAGGCGTCTACTTCGTGCCTGCACTCGCCGGACTTGGCGCTCCCCATTGGGATCCCTATGCCCGCGGCACCCTGCTCGGCGCGACACGCGGCACCACCCGAGCCCATTTGGCGCGCGCGGTGCTTGAAAGCATGTGCTACCAGACCCGCGACGTGGTCGAGGCCATGGAACGAGACTCCGGCATTCACTTGAAGGAGCTCCGCTGCGACGGCGGCGCATCCGCGAACCGCTTCCTCATGGAATTTCAGGCCGACATCCTCGGCGTGGCCGTCGAGGTTCCCAAAATTTCCGAAACGACGGCCTTGGGCGCGGCCTATCTGGCCGGGCTCGCCACGGGCTTTTGGGAAAGCCGGGAAGAACTCGCCGAGAAATGGCAGCTTTCGGAGCGATACGCGCCTTCGATGGGCGACTCCGCTCGGAATGCATTGCAGGAGCGGTGGCTGAAAGCTGTCGATCGCGCCAAGGGTTGGGCCACCGACGACGACTGAGACGATGTCTGAATGACCTGCAAGCACGGGGAGCCTGCCTTCATGGATCAGCTGAGACAGACGAACATAGAAAGACTGGGCCAGGACGTTTTCGACGTCCTGGTGATCGGTGGCGGGATAAACGGCGCGGTATCGGCCGCCGCATTGGCCGGAAAGGGCGCGAAGGTCGCGTTGATCGATCGAGGCGACTTTGCCTGCTTCACCAGCCAGGAATCATCCAACCTCGCCTGGGGCGGCATCAAATACCTGGAAACCTTTGATTTCGCCTTGGTTCGGAAGCTATGCCTGTCGCGTAACCATTTGATCCGAAGTTTTCCGTCCATTGTCCAGGAAATCCGGTTCTTCACCACCATACCGCAAGGATTTCGCCACAGCCGGCTGAAGCTGTACGCGGGAACCTGGCTGTACTGGTTGTTCGGAAACGGCTTCACCCGGACCCCGAGGCTGCTCTCCAAGGATCAGATGAAGCAAGAGGAACCGGTGGTCGCGGCGGAGAAAGGCGTGGGCGGGTTCGAATATTCGGACGCATACCTTCACGACAACGATTCCCGGTTCGTCTTCGGTTTCATTCGTTCGGCCATGAACAGCGGCTGCGCGGCGGCAAACTATGTGGAATCGCTCGGTGGCGCGCGCAACTCGGAAGGCCTTTGGGTCACCAAGGCCCGCAATGTCATCGACGGTTGCGAGTTCGAGATCCGCTCGAAGGTGCTGATCAACGCCGCCGGTCCGTTCGCCGACGAACACAACACCCTGACTGGGCAGAAGACCGAGCATCATCATGCCTTCTCCAAGGGTATCCATCTGATCGTCGATCGGTTGACGCCCCACACGCGCGTGCTGGCGTTCTTCGCCACCGACGGGCGGCTGTTCTTCGTCATTCCCATGGGAGCGAGGACGTGCATCGGCACGACGGACACGCCGGTCGACACGCCGTATTCGGAGGTCACGGACGAGGATCGAGATTTCGTTCTCGACAATATCAACAAGCGTCTGAGCCTTGCGAAGCCCCTGACAAAAGATGACATCATCGCCGAGCGCTGGGGCGTGCGGCCCTTGGCGTTGAAGGGCGAGGCCGGAGAGGGGCGCGATTTTCTCCAGCTGTCGCGCAAGCACGCGGTCGACATCAATCAAGCCGACAAGCACCTCAGCATCTTCGGCGGCAAGCACACCGATTGCGTCAACGTCGGCGACGAGATCAGCGAGTACGTGGCGCGCATGGGTATCGACATCCCGTACCCGAACCACAAGTGGTATGGCGAGCCGCCGAAAGAACTTCGCGAGGAGTTCGAGCATCGCGCCAAATTGATGAACCTCGATGACCTGACCGATCCCGCGTCGACGGAGAAACTGACGTCGCGCTTTTGGCGGCGGTACGGATTGGAAGCTTTCGAACTTCTTGAGCACATTCGCGCCGATCCGAGCGAGGCGGAGGTATTGATTAAGGAAACCGAGTACACCCGGTGCGAGGTCAATCTGAAGGCCCAGCGCGAGATGATCGTCAAGCTGGAAGACTTCCTGCGCCGGCGCTCGAAGATCGCGCTGGTGGTCCGCCGCGAAGATATCCGCCAGTCGCCGGGTCTGCTCGAAGCCTGTCAGATCATGTTCGGCGATCAGGCACACGAAAAGATCGACGAGTACTTCGGCGACAATACCACTGCAAACGATACCGATACCCCTGCGGCGTAGTGTTCCGGACCGTCGGCCGCGGCGGTGGCGGAGGCATCTCGCCGAACGGGTGTAACGACGAACACGGCAAGGGAGGATCAACAATGACGCCATTTTTGGGCGAGCTTATCGGCACCGCCATTCTCATTCTTCTGGGGAACGGCGTGGTCGCCAACGTCGTACTGGCCGGCACGAAAGGCGAGGGAGGCGGCTGGATCGTCATTACCTGGGGATGGGGCATGGCGGTGTTCGTCGCCGTGTTCACGGTGGCGGCGTTCAGCGGCGCCCACATCAATCCGGCGGTCACCATCGCTCTCGCCATCGCCGGCAAGTTCGAGTGGGCCATGGTCCCGCTCTACATCATCGCGCAATTCCTCGGCGCCTTTATCGGCGCGGCCCTGGTGTGGGTGTTCTACAATCAGCACTTCGGCAAGACCGAAGACAAGGATCTCAAGCTGGCGTGCTTCTGCACCGGCCCCGCGATCCGCGGCACCGCGTCGAATTTGATCTGCGAGATCATCGGCACCTTCGTTCTTGTGTTCAGCGTGCTGTTCCTGGCGGTGTCGATCTTCGGTCTCGGCGCTCTCGACGCGCTGCCCGTCGGCCTGCTCGTGCTGGCCATCGGCCTCGGTCTCGGCGGGACGACGGGATACGCCATAAATCCGGCCCGCGATCTCGGCCCGCGCATCATTCATGCCATTTTGCCCATGCCCGGCGGGAAACGGGATAGTGACTGGGGGTACGCCTGGATCCCCGTGGTCGGGCCGATCATCGGCGGCGCGCTCGCGGCGGCGCTTTATCTCGCCCTTCAGGACCCCACAAACATCAATTTCCGTTAGTTCGGCTGGCCTCCCCTGACCCGGGCAGGTATCTAAGGGCGGAACGGGAGATCGGGTTCTCCCGTTCCGCTTTTTTTGGGAAAGGACGTTGGCATGACAACACGGCTATTTCTGGTTCGGCACGGCGCGACGACGCTCTCCGCCGAGGACCGATTCGCGGGCGCGACGGACGTGGACCTATCCGACGAGGGCCGAAACCAGGCGCGAGGACTCGCCAAGCGGCTGGAGAGTGAAAAATTGGCGGCGGTCTATTGCAGCCCGATGAAGCGCACGGTGGAAACGGCGACGCTGGCGGTTGCCCCCCACGAGCTTGTCCCGCAGCCCGTCGACGGTCTCCGTGAAATCGACCACGGCCGCTGGGAAGGCATGACCCGGGCGGAAGTGGAGGCGGCTCACGCAACGGAATACGAGGCCTGGGAGGCCGATCCCTTCACCTTCGCGCCGGAGGACGGCGAGTCCGGCCTCCATGTGCTGGCCCGCTCGCTGCCGGTCATCCGCGAGATCGTCGTCAAGCACGAGGGTCAGACGGTCCTCGTCGTCTCGCACAAAGCCACCATTCGTTTGCTCATCTCAAGCCTGCTCGGTTTCGACACCCGCGGCTATCGCGATCGCCTGGACCAGCACCCG
>CAKZLS010000053.1 GCA_937127205.1 uncultured Rhodospirillales bacterium | reverse complement strand
GGTTGCCTCGAAAGGCAATGCCAGAAACCCTTTTTGGGTCGCGCTCGGCGGCTCGGGGAACGCGATCACAGGCGGTGCGTCGGGGATGACGCGCAGCGGCCATGAGGCCAAATCGGCGCCGTCCGCGCTCACCAACAGCCGGTCACCGTCCTTCAGGCTTGTTTCGACGCGGAAGACATTTTGCGCGGCGGTGTCTCCCATCGCCTCGAACGCGGTTTCCGTCGGTCCCGCAGACAGGATCGGCGCTTGGTCGACACCGGCAACCCGAGCCAGGAGTGTACTGCCGGCGGGAACTTCGACCACGCCGTCGGCGGTAGAGGCGGGAATTCCACCTTTCAAGAAAAGCGGTGGCATTCCGGTGTATTCGGGGGGGGTCAGCCAGATTTCCACGATGGCCGCCCGCTCCGCGCTGTCGCCGAGTGCGGGACTGAGTGCCCGCTCCATCCGGCTTTGCGCTTCGCTGCCGCCGGCCGCCAGGCCGATAACCAACAGCAGCACCACCGCGGCGCGAACACCCCAAGGGTCGATGCGCGCCATTCCGGGCGACGGCGCTCGCACCGACAGCCTGTGCACCTGGTCGGCCATGCGCCGGCGATGGGTCTCCCACATCGTTTCCGCACCGGGATCATCGGAACCGATAGCCAAGGTGTCTTCCAGCGCCGCCAGAGGCCGGTGCTCGAGTCCGCTGTCGGTCTCCAGCCGGCGTCGCGCAGCGACCGGCGAGACCGAGCGGAAACCCGGAACGGCGTACCACAGCGCAGCCGCGAGTGCCGCCGCGAACGCCAGCAGCATGAGCACGTGCGCCCATCCAGGCAGAGCCGGCAGGACGTCGAGCAGCGCCACGGCCACGAACACGCCCAACACCATCGCCAAGGGACACAGGCGCGGCCACAGCCTTTCCCAGAACAACGCCGCCCGGGAAAGCCCAAGCAGTGCCTGATAGCGTTGGGACGGGGTGTGGCTCACATGGACCCTTTCGGTTGTTCGCTTCCGGTTATTTCGCCTTGGCCAAGGGACCGTTAGCCGGTTCCGTCGATACAGATCCAGCGGTCTCACCCTGCCACTTAGGAAGATGTTGGCGGGCCAGCAAGGTTTCCACCGGAATTCGATCGGCGACCACGGCAAAAGCCTCGCCTTTGACCAGCACCTCCGCCACCAGCGGTCGCATATTGTAGGTGGATGCCATCACCGCGCCGTAGGCGCCCGCGGTGCGCATGATCAACAAATCCCCGGCGGCAACCGGCGGCAACGGCCGGCCGGTGCCGAAGGTGTCGCCGGTCTCGCAGATGGGGCCGACGATGTCCACCTGCCGCGTCTCCGCGTCCGCGGGCGCCTCCTTCGCCGGAACGATTTCGTGATAGGCGCTGTAAAGGGTCGGACGCAGCAGGTCGTTCATGGCGGCGTCGACGATCACGAAGGTCCGCGTGGCGCCCTCCTTGACGTAGACCACCCGCGTGACCAACGCGCCGGCGTTGCCCACCAGCAGCCGGCCGGGCTCCAGGATCAGCCGGCAGCCGAGATCGCCCACGGTGGAGCGGATGACGTCGGCGTAGGCGGCGGGCGAGGGGATGGGGGCTTCTTCGTTGCCGTAGGGAATGCCGAGGCCACCGCCCAAGTCCAAGGTCCGGATATTATGGCCGTCGGCGCGCAGCATGGCCACCAGATCGCGCAGCCGGTGAAAGGCCTCGCCGAACGGTTCCAGGTCGGTCAGTTGCGAGCCGATGTGGGCGGCAATGCCGACCACGTCGATGTCCGGCATGGCGCCGGCGCGCGCATACACCTGGTGAGCGGCGGTCCATTCGATGCCGAATTTGTTTTCGCTGCGCCCGGTGGTGATCTTGGCGTGGGTGTGAGCGTCCACATCGGGATTGATGCGAATGGCGATCGGCGCGCGCACGTTCAGCGACCGGGCCACGTTGGCGAGCACGTCCAATTCCGGCTCGGACTCCACGTTGATCTGCATAACGCCCGCCGTCAGCGCCGCCGCCATTTCGTCCGGTGTCTTTCCGACGCCGGAGAACACGATCCGGCCGGCCGGCACGCCGGCGCTCAGCGCGGCGCGCAACTCGCCGCCGGACACCACGTCGGCGCCGGCCCCAAGATCGGCCAGCGTTCGGATCACCGCGATGTTGGTATTGGCCTTGACGGCATAACAGATGGTCGCGTCCAGACCGTCCATGGCGGCCGCGAAGGTAGTGTAGTGCCGCTCCAGCGTTGCGGTGGAATACACATACACCGGCGTGCCGACGACGGCGGCGATGTCCTCGACCGCCACGTCCTCGGCGTGCAGCCGTCCGTTGCTATATTGAAAGTGATCCATGATTTCCGCTTGCCGGGTTACTGGGTCGGATACGTACGCGGGAAGACCGAACCGGGCGGGGCTTCCGGATTGCCCTTCCGCCCGCAGGCGCCGAGGGGTGCCGCCAGGGCAGCTACCAGGGTGAGGATCAACACGATGCGCATCAATGATTCAGGCTTTTTGGACATGGCGACAGTATGGCGGCTTCGAAGCAAGGATGCGAGAGCCTAAAAAAAGCTGCCCGTTAATGCACGCTCGGTTCCGACACGCCGAACAACCGGGCGAAGTCCGGCCAGGCGCGGCAAACGTCATCGGGAATCGTGTTGCCGAAGATTTTGGTTTTCATGGGCGCCAGCATCGCGGTCAGGTTGTCGGCCAAGTCGCGCATGGGCCGGTCATCGGGGAACAGGATTCGCTGATCGTGCGCGATAACGTCGCTCATGTTGATAATGGTGGCCAGCAGCAACGCGCCGTCGTCCACTTCGGAGAGATTGCGTTTCAAAGCGAATTCCGTGGCAAGCACGATGATTTCCAGCTTTTTCCCGGGGGCGAGGCCGGTCATATCATTCGATCGGACGAAGGCCGAGAGCGCTTCCACCAGATCGGTCCGAGTTTTCTCGTCATCGATGCGAAGGCCCCCCGATGCCTTTAGCCGCGGCAACATGCCGTGGGCGTGAACGAACATACACACTTGCGCGATTTGCATTCCCCAGTGAGCGTATTCCGTTTGTTTCATGCCGTCGGATCCGATTCGACAGAACGATACACGATCAGCTCGTGAACCGTTGTTTGGCCGCGGCGATCGCGGCGCGGACGTTAGCCGGCGCGGTGCCGCCCTGGCTGGTGCGGCTGGCGACGGAATGCTCCACCGTCAGCACGGTGTAAATGTCCTCGGTCAATGCCGGTTCCACCTCGCGCATCACCTCAAGCGGCAGCTCGGCGAGACCGCATCCGCGGACTTCCGCCGCCTTGACCACGGCGCCGACGATGTGGTGGGCGCGGCGGAACGGAACCTTCAGCTCCCGCACCAGCCAGTCGGCGAGGTCGGTGGCGGTGATGAAGCCCTTGTCGGTGGCGTCGCGCATGCGGGCGGCGTCGAACTCGGCGCCCTCCATCATCCCAGTCATGGCGGCAACGCACAGGTTCAGCGTCTGGGCGGCGTCGAATACCGGCTCCTTGTCTTCCTGCATGTCCTTGGCATAAGCCAGCGGCAATCCTTTCATCACCACCAATAGCGTATTGAGGGCGCCGATCACCCGGCCTGCCTTGGCGCGAACCAGTTCGGCGGCGTCGGGGTTGCGTTTCTGCGGCATGATCGAGCTGCCGGTGGAAAACGCGTCCGACAGGCGAATGAACCCGAAGGGCTCCGACGACCAGATGACGGTCTCTTCGGCCAGTCTGGTGAGATGCACCGCCAGGATCGCGCCGGCGGCCAGGAACTCCATGGCGAA